>WIJN01000023.1:0-38097 GCA_009496085.1 Streptococcus mitis
GTCGGGCTCATAACCCGAAGGTCGTAGGTTCAAATCCTGCTCCCGCAATAAGGCTCGGTAGCTCAGTTGGTAGAGCAATGGATTGAAGCTCCATGTGTCGGCGGTTCGATTCCGTCTCGCGCCATTTATATATTTTGGAAGGGTAGCGAAGAGGCTAAACGCGGCGGACTGTAAATCCGCTCCTTCGGGTTCGGGGGTTCGAATCCCTCCCCTTCCATTTTACGGGCATAGTTTAAAGGTAGAACTAAGGTCTCCAAAACCTTCAGTGTGGGTTCAATTCCTACTGCCCGTGTTAATAGAATTATGGCGGGTGTGGTGAAGTGGTTAACACACCAGATTGTGGCTCTGGCATGCGTGGGTTCGATCCCCATCACTCGCCTATTTTATATTATTGGGGTATAGCCAAGCGGTAAGGCAAGGGACTTTGACTCCCTCATGCGTTGGTTCGAATCCAGCTACCCCAGTTACTATTTGCCGGCGTGGCGGAATTGGCAGACGCGCTGGACTCAAAATCCAGTGTCCGCAAGGACGTGCCGGTTCGACCCCGGCCGCCGGTATAGTATAGAGTTAAGGAACGTTGATAAATCTTCGTTCCTTTTTTATATTATTTTTGCTATAATAATAGTTATTCAAATTTTATTTAGATTATGAAAGTGTAGGGAAGTATGTCTCGTTCTATCGATTTATTAAAGCATCAGTATTTGAAAAATATCAAAGAAAATCCTGAATTGTTTGTCGGGATTGAGCTGGAATATCCTGTTGTAAACTTGGAAGGGGATACTGCAGATGTTGAAGTTATCAAGGAATTATTCCGATATTTAGTTTCTGCTTTGGATTTCGATGTTGAAAAGGTAGATGATTTTGGGAATCCTATCCAGTTAGTAGCTCCAGTAAGTCAGGATGCTATTTTATTTGAAGTTTCCTATACTACGATTGAATTTGCGTTTGGTAAGGTTAAAGCGATTCAAGAGGTAGAGAATCGTTTTAATAATTATATGAATGTAATTCAGAGAAAATTAAGTGAATCAAATCATGCTATTGTTGGCTGTGGCATTCATCCTAACTGGGATAAGAATGAGAACTGTCCAGTGGCTTACCCACGGTATCGCATGTTGATGGACTATTTGAATTTGAGTAGAAATGTGACTAAATCAGAGTTGCATCATTTCCCTGAATATGGTGCTTTTATCTGTGGGAGTCAGGTTCAGCTTGATGTTTCAAAATCTAACTACTTACGGGTGATTAATGCTTTTACCCAAATTGAAGCAGTTAAGGCTTATTTATTTGCAAACTCTGAGTTTTCGGGTGCAGATTGGGATACGAAAATTGCAAGGGACATCTTCTGGGAAGAATCGATGCATGGTATCTATCCAGAAAATGTCGGAGTCAATGCTAGGCTCTTTAAAGATGAGGATGATTTTTTTGATTATCTAGATCATTCTGCAATTTTTACTGCGGAACGTAATGGACAAACACATTATTTTTATCCGATTCAGGCCAGGGACTATTTGGCTACATCTGAAATCCAAGCATATGCTCTGAATGGGGATGATGTTCTTATTTACCCTCAAGAGAAAGATTTTGAAACTCATCGTAGTTATCAGTATCAGGACTTAACGACTCGAGGAACGGTTGAGTTTCGTAGTGTGTGTACTCAGCCGCTTGATAGGACTTTTGCTTCTTCTGCCTTTCACTTGGGATTATTAGTTAATTTAGACAAGTTAGAAGCTTACTTAGAAACAGCACCTTTCTTTAAAGAATTTGGGCGAAATTATAAGTTTTTAAGACGACAATTTTCTAAGAAGAAGCTTACAGATGAGGAAGAAACTGTGATTATTGAAATTTCCAAAGACTTACTCCTGCTAGCTGAGGAAGGACTGGAGATGAGAAATAAGCAAGAAATGATTTATTTAGAGCCTTTGAAGAAAGAATTGAGCCTATAATTTCTCTTATAAAAGGAGAATTTTCTGAAAAATCATGATATAATGGATGAGACTATAGATAAAGGATAGAGAGTAATGACATTAGTTTATCAATCAACGCGTGATGCCAACAATACAGTAACTGCTAGCCAAGCTATTTTGCAAGGTTTGGCAACGGACGGTGGTTTGTTTACACCACTTATTTATCCAAAGGTAGATTTGGATTTTGCAAAATTGAAAGATGCTTCCTATCAGGAAGTTGCTAAGTTAGTTTTGTCAGCATTTTTAGATGACTTTACAGCTGAGGAGTTGGACTACTGTATCAACAATGCTTACGATAGCAAATTTGATACTCCAGCTATTGCACCATTAGTGAAATTAGATGGACAATACAATTTGGAACTTTTTCATGGTTCAACGATTGCCTTTAAGGATATGGCCTTGTCTATCTTGCCATACTTTATGACAACAGCTGCTAAGAAACATGGTTTGGAAAATAAGATTGTTATCTTGACAGCGACATCTGGTGATACTGGGAAAGCTGCTATGGCAGGGTTTGCGGATGTTCCTGGTACTGAGATTATCGTCTTTTATCCAAAAGATGGTGTCAGCAAGGTACAAGAGTTGCAAATGACCACTCAGACTGGCGACAATACTCATGTTATTGCTATTGATGGTAACTTTGACGATGCGCAAACTAACGTCAAACAAATGTTTAACGATGTAGCCCTGCGTGAAAAATTGGCTGTCAACAAGTTGCAATTTTCATCAGCTAACTCTATGAACATCGGTCGTTTGGTGCCACAGATTGTTTATTATGTTTATGCCTACGCTCAGTTGGTCAAGACTGGTGAGATTGTGGCTGGTGATAAGGTCAACTTCACAGTACCAACAGGAAACTTTGGAAATATCTTGGCTGCCTTTTATGCTAAGCAAATTGGTCTACCAGTTGGCAAATTAATCTGTGCTTCAAATGACAACAATGTTTTGACAGACTTCTTCAAGACACGTGTTTATGACAAGAAACGTGAGTTTAAGGTAACAACTAGCCCATCTATGGATATCTTAGTATCTTCCAACTTGGAGCGCATGATTTTCCATCTTTTGGGGAATGATGCGGTTAAGACAGCTGAACTTATGAATGCCTTGAACACGCAAGGTCAATATGAGTTGACAGACTTTGATGCAGAGATTCTTAACCTCTTTGCAGCTGAATATGCGACTGAGGAAGAAACAGCGGCAGAAATCAAGCGTGTTTATGAGTCAGATTCTTATATCGAGGATCCACATACGGCGGTTGCCTCAGCAGTTTATAAGAAATACCAAGCTGCTACTGGAGATGTAACTAAGACAGTGATTGCTTCAACAGCTAGTCCATACAAGTTCCCAGTAGTTGCAGTAGAAGCTGTAACAGGGAAAGTTGGCTTGACTGACTTTGAAGCCTTGGCTCAATTACATGATATTTCAGGAGTGGCAGTGCCGCCAGCAGTTGACGGGCTTGAAACAGCTCCTGTTCGTCACAAGACAACAGTGGCAGCTGCTGATATGAAAGCAGCGGTTGAGGCTTATCTAGGACTTTAAGACAGAGGGAGTAAACTCGGTTGGGAAACCAACTGAGTTTCTTTTCATCAGGAGGAAGGATTGTTTAAGAAAAATAAAGACATTCTGAATATTGCCTTGCCAGCTATGGGAGAAAACTTTTTGCAGATGCTCATGGGGATGGTGGACAGTTATTTGGTTGCTCATTTAGGATTGATAGCCATTTCAGGCGTATCAGTAGCAGGTAATATTATCACCATTTATCAGGCGATTTTCATCGCTCTGGGAGCTGCTATTTCCAGTGTTATTTCAAAAAGTTTAGGGCAGAAGAATCAGTCTAAGTTAGCCTATCATGTGACTGAGGCCTTGAAGATTACATTATTATTAAGTTTCCTTTTAGGAGCTTTATCCATCTTCGCTGGGCAAGAGATGATAGGACTTTTGGGGACGGAGAGAGATGTGGCTGAGAGTGGTGGACTCTACCTATCTTTGGTAGGCGGATCGATTGTTCTCTTGGGCTTAATGACTAGTTTGGGTGCCTTGATTCGTGCAACGCATAATCCACGTTTGCCTCTCTATGTGAGTCTTTTCTCCAATGCCTTGAATATTCTTTTTTCAAGTCTAGCTATTTTTGTCCTCGATATGGGGATAGCTGGTGTTGCTTGGGGGACTATTCTGTCTCGTTTGGTTGGTCTTGTGATTTTATGGTCGCAATTAAAGTTGCCTTTTGAGAAACTGACTTTTACCTTAGATAAGGAACTATTGACCTTGGCTTTTCCAGCAGCTGGAGAGCGGCTTATGATGCGGGCTGGTGATGTCGTTATTATTGCCTTGGTCGTTTCTTTTGGAACGGAGGCAGTGGCTGGAAATGCAATCGGAGAAGTCTTGACCCAGTTTAACTACATGCCTGCTTTTGGAGTTGCTACGGCAACGGTCATGCTGGTAGCTCGAGCAGTTGGAGAGGATAATTGGAAAAGAGTAGCTAGTTTGAGCAAGCAAACCTTTTGGCTTTCTCTGCTTCTCATGTTGCCCTTGACGCTTAGTGTCTATGCCTTAGGAGTACCACTGACTCATCTTTATACGACTGATCCTCTAGCGGTGGAGGCTAGTGTTCTGGTGGCACTTTTCTCTCTACTAGGGACTCCCATGGCGACCGGAACAGTCATCTATACGGCAGTTTGGCAAGGTTTGGGGAATGCTCGCCTTCCCTTTTATGCGACAAGTATAGGGATGTGGTGTATCCGCATTGGGACAGCCTATCTGATGGGGATTGTTCTTGGTTGGGGCTTGCCGGGTATTTGGGCTGGAACCCTTTTGGATAATGGTTTTCGTTGGTTATTTCTACGCTACCGTTACCAGCGTTATATGAGCTTGAAAGGATAGGAAATGCAAAAAACAGCTTTTATTTGGGATTTAGACGGGACTTTATTGGACTCTTACGAAGCGATTTTGTTAGGGATTGAGGAGACTTTTGCTCAGTTTGCTATTCCTTATAATAAGGAGAAGGTGAGAGAGTTTATCCTCAAGTATTCTGTGCAGGATTTGCTTGTGCAGGTGGCAGAAGAGAGAAAATTGGATGTGGAAGTGCTAAATCAGGTGCGTGCCCAGAGTCTGGCTGAAAAGAATGCTCAGGTAGTCTTGATGTCAGGTGCGCGTGAGGTTCTAGAGTGGGCAGACCAAGCAGGGATTCAACAGTTTGTCTACACTCATAAAGGGGACAATGCTTTTACCATTCTCAGAGACTTGGGTTTGGAATCCTATTTTACAGAGATTCTAACCAGTCAGAGTGGTTTTGCGCGCAAGCCAAGCTCAGAAGCGGCTACCTATCTGATAGCCAAGTATCAGTTGGATCCTGATAATACTTATTATATAGGGGATCGAACTCTAGATGTGAAATTCGCCCAGAATAGTGGGATTCAAAGTATCAACTTTTTAGAGTCGACTTATGAAGGCAATCACAGGATTCAAGCATTAGCAGATATTCCCCTTATTTTTAAGGCTAAGTGATAAAAAGATTGTGTCAGTTTGGTGACAGTGACTTAACAAACTATTTCAAGTAATCGAGTTTGTTACAAGGAATGGACAGTTCTGTTAAATAGGCCCGAGAGGGCTTTTTTTCTGCATTTTTTGTGTTATCATAGTCAGGTACTCATTTGAAAGGAATTTGAAAGAATGAAGAAAAGAATATTATTAGCCTCAACGGTAGCCTTGTCATTTGCCCCCGTATTGGCAACTCAAGCAGAAGAACTTCTTTGGACTGCACGTAGTGTTGAGCAAATCCAAAACGATTTGACTAAAACGGACAACAAAACTAGCTATACCGTTCAATATGGTGATACCTTGAGCACCATTGCAGAAGCCTTGGGTGTAGATGTCACAGTTCTTGCGAATTTGAATAAAATCACGAATATGGACTTGATTTTCCCAGAAACTGTTTTGACAACGACTGTCAATGAAGCAGAAGAGGTAACGGAAGTTGAAATCCAAACTCCTCAAGCAGACTCTAGTGAAGAAGTGACAACTGCGACAGCAGATTTGACAACCAATCAAGTGACGGTTGATGATCAAACTGTTCAGGTTGCAGACCTTTCTCAACCGATTGCAGAAGCTCCAAAAGCGGTAGAAACTACAAGTACAAAAGAAGTAGCATCAAGTTCAGAAGTTACAGAGACAGTGATTGCTTCAGAAGAAGTCGCGCCATCTACAGGAAATTCTGTTTCAGAGAAGCAAACAGCCGAAACAAGCAATGCAGTTGCAGAAGCAGCTCCTCAGGCAACGACTCCAGCTGAGAAAGAGGAAACACAAGCAAGCCCTCAGGCTGAGTTAACAGTGGAAACAACTACAACTCCAGTAGAAGAAAAAGCAATAGAAACAACTGCAACAAGTTTAGAAGAAGTAAAAGAAGTAGCATCAAGTGAAGCTACACCAGCAGTTTCTACTTATCAACCAGAAGAGGTGAAAACAGTTTCAACAACTTACGCGGCTCCAGCTGCGCCCGATTATGCTGGACTGGCAGTAGCGAAATCTGAAAATGCTGGCCTTCAACCACAAACAGCTGCCTTTAAAGAAGAAATTGCTAACTTGTTTGGCATTACATCCTTTAGTGGTTACCGTCCAGGAGATAGTGGAGATCACGGAAAAGGTTTGGCTATCGATTTTATGGTACCAGAAGGCTCAAAACTAGGGGATAAGATTGCGGAATACGCTATTCAAAACATGGCCAGCCGTGGAATTAGTTACATTATTTGGAAACAACGTTTCTATGCTCCATTCGATAGTAAATATGGACCAGCTAATACTTGGAACCCAATGCCAGACCGTGGTAGCGTGACAGAAAATCACTATGACCACGTTCACGTTTCAATGAATGGATAAATCAGACTTTGTAATATCATTTTGACGAATGAGATGTCGCTTTCGTGATAGGAAGTGAGTCTTGTTCGTTTTTTTCTTTGTCATACTCTTCGAAAATCTCTTCAAACCACGTCAGTTTTATCTGCAACCTCAAAGCTGTGCTTTGAGCAACCTACGGATAGCTTCCTAGTTTGCTCTTTAACTTTCATTGAGTATCAATATGAATGGAAAATGGGAAGTTACCATTTTGCAATGATTGAAGCATGATTCTTGCAATTTATTTTACTTTGCATTATGATTGACTAATCAACTATTGATGAGTCAATCGAAAGGAAGAAGACATGATAGAGATTCAAGATTTACTGTATCAACTCCGCTTGTCTGAGCAAGCGAGTACTCAATTGTTTGAAAAAAAGGCTTGGGATTAGTTTGACACGGTATCAGATTTTATTATTTTTGCTGGAGCATTCCCCTTGTAACCAAATGGCAGTTCAGGATCGTTTGAAGATTGATCAGGCTGCCTTGACACGACATTTCAAGATTTTAGAAAAGGAAGGTTTGGTGGAGCGTCAGCGCAATCCTGAAAATCAGCGGGAAGTGTTGGTAGAGGCTACGAAGTATGCCAAGGAGCAGTTAGTGGTGAATCCCCCTCTGCAACACATCAAGGTTAAGGAAGCGATGGAAAGTATCTTAACAGAGTCTGAAAGAACAGAACTCAGCCGTTTATTAAATAAATTGGTTTTGGGTATTGAAAATATAGAAATTTAAGGAGAAATAGATGTCAATTATTACAATTATTTTAGCAACGATTGTTGCTTTGGAGCATTTTTACATTTTTTATTTGGAAAGTATTGCAACGCAATCAGATTCAACTAGTCGTGTTTTTAACATGGAAAAGGAAGAACTAGCTCGTCCGTCAGTAAGTTCATTGTTTAAAAATCAAGGGATTTATAATGCTCTGTTAGGATTCTTTCTCCTGTATGGCATTTATTTCTCACAGAATTTAGAAATTATGACTATCTTTGTCTTATTTGTGATTGGGGCTGCGGCTTATGGCTCTCTAACAGCAGATAAGAAAATTATTTTGAAGCAAGGTGGACCAGCTATTTTGACCTTGATTAGTATTTTACTTTTTAAATAAACTCAAAATGTCAATCCTAGTCTCGCTAATCCTTTTCACTCCAGAATAAGGGAAATATGTTATACTTGTTTTTAAGAAAAAAGTATCATTGAATTTGTTTTGAGGAGTTAGAAATGAAAGTATTAGTGACAGGTTTTGAGCCCTTTGGAGGGGAAAAAGTCAATCCAGCTTTGGAGGCCATTAAAGGTTTACCAGCTGAAATCCATGGTGCTGAGGTCAGCTGGCTAGAAGTGCCAACAGTCTTTCACAAATCGGCCCAAGTGTTGGAAGAAGAGATGAGTCGTTATCAACCTGATTTTGTTCTTTGTATTGGCCAAGCAGGTGGAAGATCTAGCTTGACGCCTGAACGAGTGGCCATTAACCAAGACGATGCACGGATTCCTGATAATGAGGGTAATCAACCGATTGACCTTCCTATTCGTCCAGATGGTGCTCCTGCCTACTTTAGTAGTCTACCGATTAAAGCGATGGTTCAAGCTATAAAAAAAGAGGGTTTACCGGCCTCTGTTTCCAATACGGCAGGAACTTTTGTCTGCAACCATTTGATGTATCAGGCTCTCTATTTGGTAGAAAAGAAATTTCCACAGGTTAAGGCAGGTTTTATGCATATTCCTTATATGATGGAACAGGTGGTGAATCGGCCTACCACTCCAGCTATGAGTTTAGTGGATATTAGGCGAGGGATAGAAGCGGCAATCGGTGCCATTATAGAGCATGGCGATCAGGACCTCAAGTTGGTAGGCGGAGAAACTCATTGATAGAAAAAAGCTTGAGGGGTCACCTTCAAGCTTTTGGACGTTTTCGAGCCAATACTGCTCGGTAAAAAATTATTTTATTGATTTGAATGTAGGGTAGGAGTGAGAAACTAGCAATCCCAAAGGTAATCCAATTGAGGAAATACCAAGGAAGGAGTTGTAAGTCTAGGACGAAACGCTGGAACTTGTAACCTTTCATCAGGAAACGGCTGGTCTTAAGGACTTGTCCTGGTTTGGCTTGTCCTAAGTCTAGGGTGTCACAGAGGAGAAATTCTACCTGCGAATAGGCATAGTACTGTGGAATATAGAGACTGTTTCCTATAATCATCAAGAAAATACTTGCTAGAAAGTAAAGAGCAAAGGTCATGAGGAAGCGTTCGGTTTCAATTGACGTGAGATCTAGATTGGGAAACTCAGGGTGGAGGGCAACGAATTTCTTTGCAAGAAAGCTACTGTAAAAAAGGAAGTAAATTCCAAGCAAACTAGGAATGCTCCATAAGAAGAGATAGAAACGTTTGAGAAGTAGAGTCAAAAAGGTTTGTGAAAAGTGCTCTTCGTCAAAGAGTGCAAGACTATTTTTGACGGATAGTTCTGTATCTGAATTCTTGATGAGTTTCAGCGTTGTATAGACTGAACTGGTTAGAAGTATCGTTCCGATAAAGGAGACTAATAGTGGGAAAAGGTAGGCTTGGAATACATGACCAAATACGCTTAAAGAGGATTGTTCTAAAATAGCCTCGTTGATACGCTCTAAGGGATTGAGGAAGCCAGACAAGATGACCAGTATACTAGGTAAGAGATAGACGAGAAAGAGGCGGGGATTTTCAGCTTGAAATTGCCTAGCCTGCAGACGAATGGTTTTTAAATCAATTTTTGGGTATTTCATTCTCTCATTATACCATAGTTCGTGACAGTTCCTGCTTTTTTTGATAAAATCATACAGTATGCCCTTGAGCACAAAGTATGAACTGGGACTGTTTTTCCCAGCTTCGGAGGTAGAAAATGTCAGATTCACCAATCAAGTACCGTTTGATTAAGAAAGAAAAACACACAGGAGCTCGTCTAGGAGAAATCATCACTCCCCACGGCACCTTCCCGACGCCTATGTTTATGCCAGTTGGGACTCAAGCCACTGTCAAAACTCAGTCGCCTGAAGAATTGAAGGAGATGGGTTCGGGAATTATCCTGTCAAACACCTATCATCTCTGGCTGCGTCCTGGAGATGAACTCATTGCACGCGCAGGAGGTCTCCACAAGTTCATGAATTGGGATCAGCCAATCTTGACGGATAGTGGTGGTTTTCAGGTTTATTCTCTAGCTGATAGCCGTAATATCACAGAAGAAGGCGTAACTTTTAAAAATCATCTCAATGGTTCCAAGATGTTCCTATCACCAGAAAAGGCCATCTCTATTCAGAACAATCTGGGCTCAGACATTATGATGTCCTTTGACGAATGTCCCCAGTTTTATCAACCTTATGACTACGTTAAGAAATCAATCGAGCGTACCAGCCGTTGGGCTGAGCGTGGTTTGAATGCTCATCGTCGTCCGCATGACCAAGGCTTGTTTGGAATTGTGCAGGGAGCAGGATTTGAAGACTTGCGTCGCCAATCGGCTCATGACCTTGTCAGCATGGATTTCCCAGGCTACTCTATCGGTGGCTTGGCAGTGGGAGAAACCCACGAAGAGATGAATGCTGTTTTGGACTTTACAACTCAACTGCTGCCTGAAAACAAACCTCGTTATCTGATGGGTGTGGGAGCACCAGATAGCTTGATTGATGGAGTGATTCGTGGGGTGGATATGTTTGACTGTGTTTTGCCGACTCGTATCGCTCGTAATGGGACTTGTATGACCAGTCAGGGACGTTTGGTTGTAAAAAATGCTCAGTTTGCTGAGGACTTTACGCCATTGGATCCTGAGTGTGATTGCTATACATGTAAGAACTATACACGCGCCTACCTTCGTCACCTGCTCAAGGCTGATGAAACTTTTGGTATCCGCTTGACTAGCTACCACAATCTTTACTTCTTGCTTAACCTGATGAAGCAAGTGCGACAAGCCATCATGGATGACAATCTCTTGGAATTCCGTGAGTATTTTGTGGAAAAATATGGCTATAATAAATCAGGACGTAATTTCTAAAATAGAATTGATATAAGCTAAAAATCCTAAGTTTTCTCTTAGGATTTTTCTTCTTTTTTTGATAGAATAAAGTGTACAATGAAAGGAAGAATAAACTCGTATGCGCATTAAATGGTTTTCCTTGATTAGGATTACAGGTTTACTTTTAGTACTCTTGTATCATTTCTTTCAGACCATCTTTCCTGGAGGTTTTTTCGGGGTAGATGTCTTTTTCACATTTTCAGGTTTCCTGATTACAGCTCTACTCATCGAAGAATTTTCTAAGGATCGTGAGATTGATTTGATAGGATTTTTTAGGAGACGTTTTTATCGGATTGTGCCACCTGTGGTTTTGATGGTCTTGGTGACCATGCCCTTTACCTTTCTAGTTCGGCAAGATTATGTTGCTGGAATTGGGGGTCAGATTGCGGGTGTTTTAGGCTTTATGACCAACTTCTATGAACTCCTAACAGGTGGGAGCTATGAATCTCAGTTCATTCCACATTTGTTTGTTCATAATTGGAGCTTGGCTGTTGAGGTTCACTACTATATCCTCTGGGGATTGGCAGTTTGGTTCTTATCTAAACAGTCCAAATCAAATGGTCAGTTGAGGGGAATGGTTTTTCTCTTATCAGCTGCTGCCTTTTTAATCAGCTTCTTCTCCATGTTTATTGGTAGTTTTCTAGTAACCTCTTATTCCTCTGTTTACTTCTCTAGTTTAACTCATGTCTATCCATTCTTTTTGGGAAGTATCCTAGCAACGATTGTAGGCGTTCGTCAGACGACTTCTCTCGTCAAGCAGTTGGATAAAATCTGGGATTTACGAAAGACCCTGTTGATTTTTGCAGGAGGTTTTGGCTTCTTACTCATTTTGACCTTCTTTGTCAAATTTACCTATCTCTTTGCCTATCTTATCGGCTTCTTGCTTGCCAGTCTTGCAGCCCTTACTATGATTCTGGCAGCGCGTGTCTTACATGAAAAGACTCCTAACGTGCAGGAGCCAAAGATTATCAGCTTTTTAGCGGATACTAGCTATGCGGTTTATCTTTTCCATTGGCCTTTCTACATTATTTTCTCACAGTTGACCTCAAATCTTCTTGCTGTGTTACTGACTTTGATTTGTTCTTATGGATTTGCCAGTCTTTCATTTTATGTATTGGAGCCGTGGATTGTAGGCAAGAACACACCTGTTTTACAAACTCTTCGTCCCCTGCCTTATATTCACGCAATTCTTGCAACAAGTACAGGAATCTTGGCCTTCATTGTCCTCTTAGTGACTTTGTTGGCGCCACAAGTGGGAGCGTTTGAGACAGATTTGACTGTCAATGGTTTGAAGCAAGCTGCAACAAATATTAACCAGACCAAGGTGATGACAGAACGGGCAGATGCAAATAGTTTGGGAATTGCTGATGGCACTATGTTAATTGGTGACTCGGTTGCTTTAAGGGCAAATACAGCCCTGCAGACAGCCCTTCCTGGAGCACAGATTAACGCGCAGGTCAGCAGAACAACCAAGACCGCCAATGAAATCATGCTCAACAATAGCCAGAATAAATTTCTACCAAAGATGGTGGTCATTGCGACTGGGGTAAATAATCCTGAAAATTACAAGGAAGATTGGGATAGTATCGTGAAAAATCTTCCTAAGGGACACCATATGATTTTGGTGACACCTTATGAAGGAGATAAAACAAAAGAGACCTATGCCATCGTTGAGAAGGCGGCTGCCTATATGAGAGAATTGGCAGAGAAGACTCCTTACATCACGATAGCAGATTGGAATCAAGTTGCTAAGGAACATCCAGAGATCTGGACTGGAACAGACCAAGTCCATTTCGGAAGCGACACTAGTAAAATTGAAGCTGGAGCTAAATTGTATGCAGAGATCATTGCTACAGCCTTGCAAACAGCTCAAGACAAGCCAGTCAAATCAAAATAACTTGTATTAAAAAGAGAAGAGTTGGAGAAATCCAGCTCTTTTAAAATATCTCTAGAAAATAGGTCTATACCATTTACAAATGAATCAGAAAGGTTTATAATGTAATTGACATAATAAATATCAAAAGTAATCTTTTAAGGAGGTCATTATTATGCCTAATTACGTTAAAGCGGATCAGTTTTTCTATCCATTTGGCATTCGTCGCGGTGGGTACTTAGAACTTGTTGATGGCAAATTTGGGAAACATGTGGATCAAATTCCTGAAGGAGCAGAGGTTTTTGACTATACTGGTTATAGCATTGCACCAGGTCTTGTGGATACTCATATTCATGGATATGCAGGTGTAGATGTGATGGATAACAACATTGAAGGTACATTGCATATTATGAGTGAAGGACTTCTTAGTACCGGTGTTACCAGTTTCTTGCCCACAACTTTAACAGCCACTTATGAGCAATTGCTTGCAGTCACTGAAAATCTTGGAAACCATTATAAAGAAGCAACAGGTGCTAAGATTCGTGGGATTTATTATGAAGGTCCTTATTTCACAGAAACTTTTAAGGGGGCACAAAATCCAACTTATATGAGAGACCCAGGTGTTGAGGAGTTTCATTCTTGGCAGGATGCTGCAAAAGGGATGCTAAATAAAATCGCTATTGCACCAGAACGTGATGGGGTGGAAGATTTTGTACGTACTATTACAGGTGAAGGTGTGACAGTTGCACTTGGACACTCAGATGCGACATTTGAACAAGCTAAGAAGGCAGTTGATGCTGGAGCTAGTGTATGGGTACATGCCTATAATGGGATGCGTGGTTTAACACACCGCGAACTAGGTATGGTAGGAGCTATGTATGAGCTCCCACATACTTATGCAGAATTGATTTGTGATGGTTATCACGTAGATCCAAAAGCTTGTGAGATTTTACTTAAGCAAAAAGGGACAGAAAACATCGCTCTTATCACAGACTGTATGACAGCTGGTGGGCTTGAAGACGGTGACTATATGTTGGGAGAATTCCCTGTTGTAGTAGCAAATGGAACTGCACGTCTCAAATCTACTGGTAATTTGGCAGGTTCTATCCTCAAACTTAAAGATGGTATGAGAAATGTAGTCGAGTGGGGTATTGCTAATCCGCATGAAGCGGTCATGATGGCCAGTCTCAACCCAGCTAAATCTGTTCACATTGATGATGTCTGTGGCCAAATCCGTGAAGGTTATGACGCGGACTTTATCGTACTAGATAAAGATTTGGAATTGGTAGCAACCTATCTAGACGGTGTGAAACGTTATCAAGCATAGGATAAAAAAGCAGAAGTTAGAGACTAGCTTCTGCTTTTTTATCTACGTTACTTTACCGGTAAATAAAAAAGTTAAAAAAATCACAAAAATTCTTGAACAAACAAATGAAAAAGCTTACAATTATATTATAAATAGTACAAATAAAAAAACGGAGGAATGCTTTATGAAAGCCTATACTTATGTTAAACCAGGACTTGCTTCTTTTGTTGATGTAGACAAACCAGTGATTCGCAAGCCAACAGACGCTATTGTGCGTATCGTAAAAACCACTATTTGTGGAACAGACCTCCATATTATCAAAGGGGATGTTCCCGCTTGCCAAAGTGGTACCATTCTTGGTCACGAAGGGATTGGGATTGTTGAAGAAGTTGGAGAAGGAGTTTCTAACTTTAAAAAAGGCGACAAGGTCTTGATTTCTTGTGTCTGTGCCTGTGGTAAATGCTACTACTGTAAAAAAGGAATCTATGCCCACTGTGAAGACGAAGGGGGCTGGATTTTCGGTCACTTGATTGATGGTATGCAGGCTGAATATTTACGTGTCCCTCATGCAGATAACACTCTTTACCACACTCCAGAAGACTTGTCAGATGAAGCCTTGGTTATGTTATCAGACATTCTACCTACTGGATATGAAATTGGTGTCTTAAAAGGGAAAGTAGAACCTGGTTGCAGCGTAGCCATTATTGGTTCAGGTCCAGTTGGATTGGCTGCTCTCTTGACAGCTCAATTCTATTCACCAGCTAAATTGATTATGGTGGACTTAGATGATAACCGCTTGGAAACTGCTGTATCATTTGGTGCGACTCATAAGGTTAATTCTTCAGACCATGAAAAAGCCATTAAAGAAATTTATGATTTGACAGATGGTCGTGGTGTAGATGTTGCTATCGAAGCTGTTGGTATTCCTGCAACATTTGATTTCTGTCAAAAGATTATCGGTGTAGATGGAACTGTTGCTAACTGTGGTGTGCATGGTAAACCAGTTGAATTCGATTTAGATAAACTTTGGATTCGCAACATCAATGTAACAACTGGTTTGGTATCTACAAATACAACTCCACAATTGTTGAAAGCACTTGAAAGTCATAAGATTGAGCCAGAAAAATTGGTAACTCATTATTTCAAACTAAGTGAAATTGAAAAAGCCTATGAAGTTTTCAGTAAAGCGGCAGACCACCATGCAATTAAGGTAATCATCGAAAACGATATTTCAGAAGCTTAAGTAGTAAAAACATTTTGGAACATAAGCAAATAGAAATTCAGTCATCATAAGATGGCTGGATTTTTTATCAAAAATTTAAGAAATGAGCATATTTCTTTTCTTGTTTAATGGAATTAGTTATAATATACGATACAAAGGAATTGAATGAATATGTATCGTGTTATAGAAATGTATGGAGATTTTGAACCCTGGTGGTTCTTAGAAGGTTGGGAAGAAGATATTGTAGCTAGTAAGAAATTTGACCAGTATTATGATGCTCTCAAATACTACAAAACTTGCTGGTTTAAATTAGAACAAGAATCCCCTCTTTATAAAAGCAGAAGTGACTTGATGACCATTTTTTGGGATCCAGAAGACCAACGCTGGTGTGATGAATGTGATGAATATTTACAACAATACCATTCTTTGGCTCTTTTACAGGATGAGCAGGTTATCCCAGATGAAAAATTACGCCCAGGATATGAAAAACAAACTGGTCAGGAAAGGCACCGTTCTTGCCGTATGAAATTAAATTAGAGAAAAAGTAACTTTTTTGGAGTTGCTTTTTTTATTTTTCCAAATCTTTGCGAATAGTATAGGTGAGGAGGTAAGTATGGTTCAAGAAATTGCACAAGAAATCATTCGTTCAGCTCGGAAAAAAGGGGCGCAAGACATTTATTTTATCCCTAAGTTAGACGCCTATGAGCTTCATATGAGGGTAGGAGATGAGCGCTGTAAAATCGGTTGCTATGATTTCGAAAAATTTGCGGCCGTCATCAGTCACTTTAAGTTTGTGGCGGGTATGAATGTGGGAGAAAAGCGACGTAGTCAACTTGGTTCCTGTGATTATGAATATAACCAGAATATGGCGTCTCTACGTCTATCTACTGTAGGAGATTATCGAGGACATGAGAGTTTAGTGATTCGCTTGTTGCATGATGAGGAGCAGGATTTGCATTTTTGGTTTCAGGATATTGATGAATTGGGCCAGCAGTACAGGCAACGTGGTCTCTATCTCTTTGCTGGTCCAGTCGGTAGTGGCAAGACAACTTTGATGCACGAATTAGCCAAGTCCCTCTTTAAAGGGCAACAAGTCATGTCCATCGAAGACCCTGTTGAAATCAAGCAGGAGGACATGCTCCAGTTACAGTTGAATGAAGCAATCGGGTTGACCTATGAAAATCTGATCAAGCTTTCCTTACGTCATCGGCCAGACCTTCTGATTATCGGAGAAATTCGAGACAGCGAGACGGCGCGTGCAGTAGTCAGAGCCAGTTTGACAGGGGCGACAGTCTTTTCAACTATTCACGCCAAGAGTATCAGAGGTGTTTATGAACGCCTGCTGGAGTTGGGTGTGAGTGAGGAAGAGTTAGCAGTCGTTCTGCAAGGCGTCTGCTACCAGAGATTAATCGGGGGAGGAGGAATCGTTGACTTTGCGAACAAAGACTATCAAGAGCACCAGCCAACTAGCTGGAATGAACAGATTGACCAGCTTCTTAAAGATGGACATATCACAAGTCTTCAGGCTGAGACGGAAAAAATTAGCTACAGCTAAGCAAAAAAATATCATCACCTTGTTTAACAATCTCTTTTCCAGCGGTTTTCATCTGGTGGAGACCATCTCCTTTTTAGATAGGAGTTCTCTGTTAGATAAGCAGTGCGTGACCCAGATGCGCACGGGCTTGTCTCAGGGGAACTCATTCTCAGAAATGATGGCTAGTTTGGGCTTTTCAAGCGCTATTGTCACTCAGTTATCCCTAGCTGAAGTCCATGGGAATCTTCACCTGAGTTTGGGAAAGATAGAAGAATATCTGGAAAATCTAGCCAAGGTTAAGAAAAAACTAATTGAAGTAGCGACCTATCCCTTGATTTTGCTGGGTTTTCTTCTCTTAATTATGCTGGGACTACGGAATTATCTACTACCACAACTGGATAGTAGTAATATTGCCACTCAGATTATCGGCCATCTGCCACAAATCTTTCTAGGCATGGTAGGGTTTGTTTCCGTACTTGTCCTTTTAGCACTCACTTTCTATAAAAGAAGTTCGAAGATGCGTGTCTTTTCTATCTTTGCACGCCTTCCCTTTTTTGGAATTTTTGTGCAGACCTATTTGACGGCCTATTATGCGCGTGAGTGGGGGAATATGATTTCACAGGGAATGGAGCTGACGCAGATTTTTCAGATGATGCAGGAACAAGGTTCCCAGCTCTTTAAAGAAATCGGTCAAGATCTGGCTCAAGCCCTACAAAATGGTCAGGAATTTTCTCAAACTATAGGAACCTATCCTTTCTTTAGGAAGGAATTGAGTCTCATCATCGAGTATGGGGAAGTCAAGTCCAAACTGGGGAGTGAGTTGGAAATCTATGCGGAAAAGACTTGGGAAGCCTTTTTTACCCGAGTCAACCGCACCATGAATCTGGTGCAACCACTGGTTTTTATCTTTGTGGCACTGATTATCGTTTTACTTTATGCGGCAATGCTTATGCCCATGTATCAAAATATGGAGGTAAATTTTTAACATGAAAAAAATGATGACATTCTTGAAAAAAGCGAAAGTGAAGGCTTTCACACTTGTGGAGATGTTGGTGGTCTTGCTTATTATCAGCGTACTTCTCTTGCTCTTTGTACCTAATTTGACCAAGCAAAAAGAAGCAGTCAATGACAAAGGAAAAGCTGCTGTTGTTAAGGTGGTGGAAAGCCAGGCAGAACTTTATAGCTTAGATAAAAATGAAGAGGCTAGCCTAAGCAAGTTAAAAGCAGATGGGCGAATCACAGAAGAACAGGTTAAAGCCTATAATGAATACTATACAAAAAATGGAGGAAAAAATCGTACAGTCAATGATTAAGGCCTTTACCATGCTGGAAAGTCTCTTGGTTTTGAGTCTTGTGAGTCTCCTTGCCTTGGGATTGTCTGGTTCTGTTCAGTCCACTTTTGCAGCGGTAGAGGAGCAGATTTTCTTTATGGAGTTTGAAGAACTCTATCGGGAAACCCAAAAACGCAGTGTAGCCAGTCAGAAAAAGACTAGTCTGAACTTAGATGGGCAGACCATTAGCAATGGCAGTCAAAAGTTGACGGTTCCTAAAGGAATTCAGGCACCATCGGGACAAAGTATCACATTTGACCGGGCTGGGGGCAATTCGTCCCTGGCTAAGGTTGAATTTCAGACCAGTAAAGGAGCGATTCGCTATCAATTATATCTAGGAAATGGAAAAATTAAACGCATTAAGGAAACAAAAAATTAGGGCAGTGATTTTACTGGAAGCAGTAGTCGCTTTAGCTATCTTTGCCAGCATTGCAACTCTCCTTTTGGGACAAATTCAGAAAAATAGACAAGAAGAGGCAAAAATTTTGCAAAAGGAAGAAGTTTTGCGTGTAGCTAAGATGGCCCTGCAGACAGGTCAAAATCAGGTAAAGATAAATGGAGTTGAGATTCAGGTGTTTTCTAGTGAAAAGGGATTGGAGGTCTACCATGGTTCAGAACAGTTGTTGGCTATCAAAGAGCCATAAGGTCAAGGCTTTTACCTTGTTGGAATCCCTGATTGCTCTTATTGTCATCAGTGGAAGTTTACTCCTCTTTCAAGCCATGAGTCAGCTTCTCATTTCAGAAGTTCACTACCAGCAACAGAGCGAGCAAAAGGAGTGGCTCTTGTTTGTGGATCAGCTGGAGGCAGAATTAGACCGTTCGCAGTTCGAAAAAGTAGAAGGCAATCGCCTCTATATTAAGCAGGATGGCAAGGATATCGCTATAGGTAAGTCTAAATCGGACGATTTTCGGAAAACCGATGCCAGTGGACGAGGCTATCAGCCTATGGTTTATGGTCTCAAATCAGCTCAAATTACAGAGGACAATCAACTGGTTCGTTTTCGTTTCCAGTTTCAAAAAGGCTTAGAAAGGGAGTTTATCTATCGTGTGGAAAAAGAAAAAAGTTAAGGCAGGTGTTCTCCTCTATGCGGTCACCATAGCAGCCATCTTTAGTCTTTTGTTACAATTTTACTTGAACCGACAAGTCGCTCACTATCAAGACCATGCTTTAAATAAAGAAAAGCTGATTGCTTTTGCTATGGCCAAGCGAACCAAGGATAAAGCTGAGCAAGAAAGTGGAGAACAGGTCTTTAATCTAGGTCAAGTAAGCTATCAAAACAAGAAAACAAGCTTGACGACAGTGGTTCGTACGCCTAATAGTCAATATGAATTCCTATTTCCTTCAGTCAAAATCAAAGAAGAGAAAAAGGATAAAAAGGAAAAGGTAGTGACTGATTCAAGTAATCAAGCAGAGAAGAAAAAATCAGAAGAGAAGGTTGAAAAGAAAGAGAATTCCTAGCCAATCAAGCTACTTTGTGCTAAACTAAAGATATGAAACATGATTTTAACCACAAAGCAGAAACCTTTGATTCCCCTAAAAATATTTTCCTTGCAAACTTGGTATGTCAAGCAGTCGAGAAACAGATTGATCTTCTATCAGACAAAGAAATTTTGGATTTCGGTGGAGGGACGGGTCTGTTAACCTTGCCCCTGGCCAAGCAGACCAAGTCCGTAACATTGGTGGATATTTCGGAGAAAATGCTGGAGCAAGCTCGTTTGAAAGCGGAACAGCAAGAAATCAAGAATATTCAGTTTTTGGAGCAGAATTTACTGGCAAACCCCTTGGAACAAGAGTTTGATCTCATTGTTGTTTGTCGGGTTCTTCACCATATGCCTGATTTGGATGCCGCTCTCTCACTGTTTCATCAACATCTGAGAGAAAACGGACAACTTTTAATTGCTGATTTTACCAAGACAGAGGCTAACCATCATGGATTTGAATTGCCTGAACTGGAAAAACAGCTAATTGAGCATGCTTTTTCATCTGTGCATAGTCAGATCCTCTATAGCGCTGAAGACCTGTTTCAAGGAAATTATTCAGAACTCTTTTTTACAGTAGCCCAAAAATCACTCGCCTAGTCAGGGAGTGATTTTTCTATAAGGATGGAAAAAAAGAGGGAAATTTGATAAGATAGGAATATGGATTTTGAAAAAATTGAACAAGCTTATACCTATTTACTAGAGAATGTCCAAGTCATCCAAAGTGATTTGGCAACCAATTTTTATGACGCTTTGGTGGAGCAAAACAGCATCTATCTAGATGGTGAGACTGAGTTAGAGCAGGTCAAGGAGAACAATCAAGCCCTTAAGCGTTTAGCGCTACGCAAAGAAGAATGGCTCAAGACCTACCAGTTTCTCTTGATGAAGGCTGGGCAAACAGAACCCTTGCAGGCCAATCACCAGTTTACACCAGATGCTATTGCTTTACTTTTGGTGTTTATTGTGGAGGAATTGTTTAAAGAGGAGGAAATCACTATCCTCGAAATGGGTTCTGGCATGGGGATTCTGGGCGCTACTTTCTTAACCTCGCTTGATAAAAAGGTGGATTACTTGGGAATGGAAGTGGATGATTTGCTGATTGATTTGGCAGCTAGCATGGCAGATGTAATTGGTTTGCAGGCTGGCTTTGTCCAAGGAGATGCCGTTCGTCCACAAATGCTCAAAAAAAGTGATGTGGTCATCAGCGACTTGCCTGTTGGCTATTATCCTGATGACGCCGTTGCGTCGCGCCATCAAGTTGCTTCTAGTCAAGAACATACTTACGCCCATCACTTGCTCATGGAACAAGGACTTAAGTACCTCAAGTCAGACGGATACGCTATTTTTATAGCTCCGAGTGATTTGTTGACCAGTCCTCAAAGTGATTTGTTGAAAGGGTGGTTGAAAGAAGAGGCCAGTCTGGTTGCTATGATTAGTCTGCCTGAAAATCTTTTTGCTAATGCCAAACAATATAAGACTATTTTTATCCTACAGAAGAAAAGTGAAATAGCAGTAGAGCCTTTTGTTTATCCACTTGTTAGCTTGCAAGATGCAAGTGTTTTAATGAAATTTAAAGAAAATTTTCAAAAATGGACTCAAGGTACTGAAATATAAAATAGATTTTGTTATAATAGTTGAAAACGCTTAAAAGAGGAGTCTTGTTATGACAAAAACAATTGCAATCAATGCAGGAAGTTCAAGTTTGAAATGGCAATTATACTTAATGCCCGAGGAAACAGTGCTAGCCAAAGGCTTGATTGAACGTATCGGTTTGAAAGATTCAATTTCAACTGTAAAATTTGACGGCCGTTCTGAACAACAAATTTTGGATATTGAAGATCATACACAAGCCGTTAAAATCTTGTTGGATGACTTGATTCGTTTCGACATTATCAAGGCTTACGATGAGATTACTGGTGTTGGACATCGTGTTGTTGCAGGTGGAGAATATTTCAAAGAATCGACAGTTGTTGAGGGAGATGTTTTAGAAAAAGTTGAAGAGTTGAGTTTGTTGGCTCCTCTCCATAACCCAGCCAATGCAGCAGGTGTTCGTGCCTTCAAGGAATTGTTGCCAGATATTACCAGTGTAGTTGTTTTTGATACTTCATTCCACACAAGTATGCCAGAGAAAGCTTATCGCTACCCTCTACCAACAAAATATTACACAGAAAACAAGGTTCGGAAATATGGTGCCCACGGAACAAGCCACCAATTTGTAGCAGGAGAAGCTGCAAAACTCTTGGGACGTCCATTAGAAGACTTGAAATTGATTACTTGCCACATCGGTAATGGTGCTTCTATTACAGCTGTTAAGGGTGGTCAATCTGTGGATACTTCAATGGGATTCACTCCACTTGGTGGTGTGATGATGGGAACTCGTACAGGAGATATTGACCCAGCTATCATCCCTTACCTAATGCAATATACAGAGGACTTTAATACGCCAGAGGCTATTAGCCATATTCTCAATCGTGAGTCAGGACTCCTGGGAGTTTCAGGACAGTCTAGTGATATGCGTGATGTGATTGCTGCTAAAAAAGAAGGAGACCATGATGCTACCTTAGCATATGAAATCTATATTGACCGTATCCAAAAACATATTGGGCAGTACCTTGCAGTCCTAAATGGTGCAGATGCTATTATCTTTACAGCGGGTGTAGGAGAAAATGCAACCGATGTACGTGAAGATGTTATTTCAGGTATCTCTTGGTTTGGTTGTGACGTTGATCCTGAAAAGAACGTCTTTGGAGTGACGGGAGATATTTCAACCGACGCAGCTAAAATCCGTGTCTTGGTTATTCCAACAGATGAAGAATTAGTCATAGCTCGTGACGTTGAACGCTTGAAAAAATAAGCAAAACTATAAAACATATTTAGTACAAGAAGTTGGGAAAGAGATTTTCCAGCTTCTTTTTCTGATGAAATTGTCCAAAACCTTGCTATGATTGGCTTTTTTGAAAAATATGGTATAATAGTAGTAATTTAATAGATGGAGTTGAGTTTTGAAGAAAAACTTTCGTGTAAAAAGAGAGAAAGATTTTAAGGCGATTTTCAAGGAGGGGACAAGTTTTGCTAATCGCAAATTTGTTGTCTACCAACTAGAAAACCAGAAAAACCATTTTCGAGTAGGTCTATCAGTTAGCAAAAAACTGGGGAATGCAGTCACTAGAAATCAAATCAAGCGACGAATCCGACATATTATCCAGAATGTAAAAGGGAGTCTGGAAGAAAACGTCGATTTTGTTGTCATTGCTCGAAAAGGGGTTGAAACCTTGGGATACGCAGAGATGGAGAAAAATCTACTCCACGTATTAAAATTATCAAAGATTTACCAGGAAGGAAATAGGAGTGAAAAAGAAACTACAGTTGACTAGTTTGCTAGGACTGTCTCTATTAATCATGACAGCTTGTGCGACTAATGGGACAACTAGCGATATTACAGCCAATTCGGCTGATTTTTGGAGTAAATTTGTTTACTTCTTTGCAGAAATTATTCGCTTTTTATCGTTTGATATCAGTATCGGAGTGGGAATTATCCTCTTTACGGTCTTGATTCGTACACTGCTTTTGCCAGTCTTTCAAGTGCAAATGGTGGCTTCCAGAAAAATGCAGGAAGCTCAACCACGTATTAAGGTGCTTAGAGAACAATATCCAGGTCGAGATATGGAAAGCAGAACCAAGCTAGAGCAAGAAATGCGTAAAGTCTTTAAAGAAATGGGAGTCAGACAGTCAGATTCTCTTTGGCCGATTTTGATTCAGATGCCGGTTATCTTGGCCTTGTTCCAAGCTCTATCAAGAGTTGACTTTTTAAAGACAGGTCATTTCTTATGGATTAACCTTGGTGGTGTGGATACAACCCTTGTTCTTCCGATTTTAGCAGCAGTATTTACTTTTTTAAGTACTTGGTTGTCCAATAAAGCCTTGTCTGAGCGTAATGGTGCTACGACTGCGATGATGTATGGGATTCCAGTCTTGATTTTTATCTTTGGGGTTTATGCTCCGAGCGGAGTAGCGCTCTACTGGGCAGTGTCCAATGCTTATCAAGTCTTGCAAACCTATTTCTTGAACAATCCATTCAAGATTATCGCAGAGCGCGAGGCTGTAGTACAGGCACAGAAAGATTTGGAAAATAGAAAAAGAAAAGCCAAGAAAAAGGCTCAGAAAACGAAATAATAAGGAGGGATCTGGTAATGGTAGTATTTACAGGTTCAACTGTTGAAGAAGCAATCCAGAAAGGATTGAAAGAGTTAGATATTCCAAGAATGAAGGCTCACATCAAAGTCATTTCTCGTGAAAAAAATGGATTTCTTGGTTTATTTGGTAAAAAACCAGCCCAGGTTGACATTGAAGCTATTAGTGAAACAACTGTCATTAAAGCAAATCAGCAAGCTGTAAAGGGAGTTCCAAAGCAAATTAATGATTTGAATGAGCCTGTTAAAACAGTCAGTGAAGCGACCGTTGATTTGGGGCATGTTGTAGAAGCAATTAAAAAGATTGAAGAAGAAGGCCAAGGTATTTCTGATGAAGTCAAGGCTGAAATCTTAAAACATGAAAGACATGCCAGCACTATCTTAGAAGAAACTGGTCACATTGAGATTTTAAATGAATTACAACTTGAAGAAACTGCTCTCGAAGAAGTAGAAGCTCCTATTGTTGAGAGTCAAGTTCAAAAAAATGAAAGTCAAGAATTAGAAGATTTGGGCTTGAAGGTTGAACCGAGCTTTGATATTGAACAAGTAGCTACGGAAGTAACGACTTATGTTCAAACGATTATTGATGACATGGATGTTGAAGCCACACTTTCAAATGATTATAACCGTCGTAGCATCAATCTACAAATTGACACCAACGAACCAGGTCGTATTATCGGCTACCATGGTAAAGTCTTGAAGGCCTTGCAACTGTTGGCTCAAAATTATCTTTACAACCGCTATTCAAGAACCTTCTACATTACAATCAATGTCAATGATTATGTCGAACACCGTGCAGAAGTCTTGCAGACCTATGCGCAAAAATTAGCGAATCGTGTTTTGGAAGAAGGGCGCAGTCATAAAACAGATCCAATGTCAAATAGCGAACGCAAGATTATCCATCGTATTATTTCACGTATGGATGGCGTGACTAGTTACTCTGAAGGTGATGAGCCAAATCGCTATGTTGTTGTAGATACAGAATAAGTAAAATCAGGTTTATCCTGATTTTTTGCTAGTTAGAGGAGGTTAAACTGATGTTGAATAAGATAAGAGACTATCTAGAATTTGCAGGGATCCAGTATCGTAATCCAGATAAAGCGGGAGAAGAGCGAGAGAAAATGCTGGAATTGCGCCACAAAGGTCAAGAGGCACGAAAGGCTTTTACAGAACTGGCCAAAGCCTTTCAAGTAAGCCATTCAGACTGGCAACTCCAACAGACTAGCCAGTGGATGAACCAAGCGCAGCGTTTGCGACCACATTTCTGGGTCTATCTACAGAGAGAAGGACAAGTGACAGAACCTATGATGGCATTACGTCTGTACGGAAGTCCTTCAGATTTTGGAGTCTCACTAGAAGTCAGTTTCATCGAGCGTAAGAAGGATGAGCAAACTCTGGGCAAGCAGGCTAAAGTTTTAGAAATTCCAACTGTTAAAGGGATTTATTATCTAGCCTACTCTGATGGTCAAAGTCAAAGATGGGATGCGAACGAAGAAAATCGTCAAATTTTAAGAAATAAAATATCCAATCAGGAAGTCCGTAAAGTGTTAGTTAAATCAGATGTTTCTTTTATAGAAAATCAATCATTAGTAGTGATTTTAGAAAAATTAGAAGAAGCTTATGAGCGCTTGTTTCCCTACTATCAGGCGACCAGAGAGTAGAAAATAGATGACTTATCTAGCGTCGAATTGTTTAATTGCTATTCTATGTATTTTTTCATATAATAGTAAAATAGAATGTGTGATCTAATAATCACCTCAAATAGAAAGGAAATTCTATGTCAAATCTATCTGTTAATGCAATTCGTTTCCTAGGTATTGACGCCATCAATAAAGCCAACTCAGGTCACCCAGGTGTGGTTATGGGAGCGGCTCCAATGGCTTATAGCCTCTTTACAAAACAACTTCGTATCAATCCAGCTCAACCAAACTGGATTAACCGCGACCGTTTTATTCTTTCAGCTGGTCATGGTTCAATGCTCCTTTATGCTCTTCTTCACCTTTCTGGTTTTGAAGATGTCAGCATGGATGAAATCAAGAGCTTTCGTCAATGGGGTTCAAAAACACCAGGTCACCCAGAATTTGGCCATACAGCAGGAATTGATGCTACAACAGGTCCTTTAGGTCAAGGGATTTCAACTGCCACTGGTTTTGCCCAGGCAGAACGTTTCTTGGCAGCCAAATATAACCGCGAAGGCTACAATATCTTTGACCACTATACTTATGTTATCTGTGGAGACGGAGATTTGATGGAAGGTGTCTCAAGCGAGGCGGCTTCATATGCAGGCTTGCAAAAACTAGACAAGTTGGTTGTTCTTTATGATTCAAATGACATCAACTTGGATGGCGAAACAAAGGATTCCTTTACAGAAAGTGTTCGTGACCGTTACAATGCCTACGGTTGGCACACAGCCTTGGTTGAAGATGGAACAGATTTGGAAGCAATCCATGCTGCTATCGAAGCAGCTAAAGCTTCAGGTAAACCATCTTTGATTGAAGTGAAGACTGTGATTGGATACGGTTCTCCAAACAAACAAGGAACTAATGCCGTACACGGTGCTCCTCTTGGAGCAGATGAAACTGCAGCTACTCGTCAAGCTCTCGGTTGGGACTACGAGCCGTTTGAAATCCCAGAACAAGTATATGCTGATTTCAAAGAAAATGTTGCGGACCGTGGCGCATCAGCTTATGAAGCTTGGACAAAATTAGTTACTGATTATAAAGAGGCTCATCCAGAACTAGCAGCAGAAGTAGAAGCTATCATCGATGGACGTGATCCAGTTGAAGTGACTCCAGCGGACTTCCCAGCTCTAGAGAATGGCTTCTCTCAAGCAACTCGTAATTCAAGCCAAGATGCCTTGAATGTTGTGGCAGCTAAGTTACCAACTTTCTTGGGTGGTTCAGCTGACCTAGCTCACTCAAACATGACTTACATCAAAACAGATGGGCTTCAAGACGATGCCAATCGCTTGAACCGTAATATTCAGTTTGGTGTTCGTGAATTTGCAATGGGAACTATCTTGAACGGGATGGCTCTTCATGGTGGACTTCGTGTATATGGTGGAACTTTCTTCGTCTTCTCTGACTATGTGAAAGCAGCTGTCCGCTTGTCAGCCTTGCAAGGTCTTCCTGTGACTTATGTCTTTACCCACGATTCAATTGCAGTTGGTGAAGATGGCCCAACGCACGAACCAGTTGAGCACTTGGCAGGTCTTCGTGCTATGCCAAATCTAAATGTTTTTCGTCCAGCAGATGCGCGTGAAACCCAAGCTGCTTGGTACCTTGCAGTGACAAGTGAGAAAACACCAACTGCCCTTGTCTTGACACGTCAAAACTTGACTGTCGAAGAAGGAACGGACTTCGATAAGGTTGCTAAAGGTGCTTATGTTGTCTATGAAAATGCACCCGACTTTGATACTATCTTGATTGCAACAGGTTCAGAGGTCAATCTTGCTGTCTCAGCTGCCAAAGAATTGGTTAGTCAAGGAGCAAAAGTCCGCGTAGTCAGCATGCCATCTACAGATGTCTTTGATAAACAAGATGCAGCATACAAGGAAGAAATTCTTCCAAATGCAGTTCGCCGTCGTATTGCAGTCGAAATGGGTGCAACTCAAAACTGGTACAAATATGTTGGTCTAGATGGTGCTGTTCTTGGTATTGATACATTCGGAGCCTCTGCACCAGCACCAAAAGTATTGGCAGAATATGGCTTTACTGTCGAAAATCTTTTAAAAGTCGTTCAAAACTTGAAATAATCCTAAAAATCAGGGCGCAGGCTCTGATTTTTCTTACTAGAAAAGCAAGGTACAATCTTGTAAAAGTAGCTGAAATTTGATATAGTAGTCCTATGTAAAAGACAAAGGAGAATATAATGGAATCACAATATACATTTTTAATCATTCTTGTGGCTATGGTTGGCTTGATGTTCTTTACGCAACGTTCTCAAAAGAAACAAGCGCAAAAACGTATGGAAAGTTTAAACAAACTGCAAAAAGGCTATGAAGTTATTACAATCGGTGGACTTTACGGAACAGTAGATGAAGTAGATACGGAGAAGAGAACGATTGTTCTTGATGTAGATGGAGTTTACTTGACTTTTGAACTAGCTGCTATCAAGACAGTATTACCGCTGAAAGAAACAGCTTCACTCGAAGGCGCAATTGAAAAATAAGACGGGATTACTAACTCCCGTTTTTCTATAGAAGAAAGGAAATGGGATGAAAAAACTAGTCTTTGTCTGTCTGGGAAATATTTGCCGTAGCCCTATGGCTGAGTTTGTTATGAAATCAATGACAGATAACTACGAAATCCAAAGTCGAGCGACTTCCTCTTGGGAACAGGGCACTCAAGGGATTTTTCAACAGTATCAGATTCCGTATGAAAAAGGCAAAACATCGCTTCAGATTAGTAAGGAAGATTTTGAAGACTTTGATTATATTATCGGAATGGATGCTTCAAATGTTTCTGACTTACGTCAGATGTGTCCAGGAGACTGTCAAGATAAGATTTACTCATTTGCATCTGAAAGTGTTCCAGATCCTTGGTATACAGGAGATTTTGAAGAGACTTATCGGCGTGTTCAAGAGGGATGCCAAGTGTGGTTAGAACGTTTAGAAAAGGAGAGTGAAGATGGAAAATCTTAAGAATTTTTACGAAAAGTATCGTGTCTATCTGACTCGTCCACGTTTAGAGCTTTTAGCAGTAGTTGCCATTGTTTTTTGTGCTCTACTAGTCTTTTTTCTAAATATTCCCGGAAAAGGTGTCTTAAAACTCGATAATGGAAATATTGTTTACGATGGTAGTCTTGTCCGTGGTAAAATGAATGGGCAAGGCACCATTACCTTCCAAAATGGAGACCAGTATACAGGTGGTTTCAACAATGGAGCCTTTAATGGCCAAGGTACCTTTCAATCTAAAGAAGGTTGGACCTACGAAGGGGATTTTGTAAATGGTCAGGCTGAAGGAAAAGGGAAACTAACAACAGAACAAGAAGTCGTCTATGAAGGGACCTTTAAACAAGGAATTTTTCAACAAAAATAAAGCCTCCTTATTAAAGGAGGTATTATTACAACTTCAAAGTAAGCGCTTACTTGCAAAACCTTTTCTTTCCAAGTCTCTCTTCCAATCAAGTTTGTGAAATAAAAAATATTTGAAATAAATTTCACAAACTCTAAAGAAAAAACTTGATGAGTAAAGAGAATGGGAAACATTTCACAAATAACTAAAAATTCTTTGTGAAATGTTTATGAAACTGTTTACAAAGTTGAAATAATGCGATATAATAAACTTGTGAAAAAATTAACAAAGGATTAAATCCTTGAAAGCTATGGAGGAAAATATGGCTGATAAAAAAACTGTGACACCAGAGGAAAAGAAACTCGCTGCTGAAAAACATGTAGATGAGTTGGTGCAAAAAGCTCTCGTAGCCCTTGAAGAAATGCGTAAATTGGATCAAGAGCAAGTCGACTATATTGTAGCCAAAGCTTCAGTAGCAGCTTTGGATGCCCATGGAGAATTGGCTTTACATGCCTTTGAAGAAACAGGACGTGGTGTATTTGAAGATAAAGCGACTAAGAACTTATTTGCTTGTGAACACGTGGTAAACAACATGCGCCACACTAAAACAGTTGGCGTTATCGAAGAAGACGATGTAACAGGATTGACTCTCATCGCTGAACCGGTTGGTGTTGTCTGTGGTATTACTCCTACAACAAACCCAACATCAACAGCAATCTTCAAATCATTGATTTCATTGAAGACACGTAATCCAATCGTTTTTGCCTTCCACCCATCAGCACAAGAATCATCTGCTCATGCAGCACGTATCGTCCGCGATGCAGCTATCGCAGCTGGTGCTCCTGAAAACTGTGTGCAATGGATTACTCAACCATCTATGGAAGCAACTAGTGCCCTTATGAACCACGAAGGTATTGCAACAATCCTTGCAACGGGTGGTAATGCCATGGTTAAAGCCGCATACTCATGTGGTAAACCAGCTCTTGGGGTAGGTGCCGGTAACGTTCCAGCTTATGTTGAAAAATCAGCAAACATTCGTCAAGCAGCACACGATATCGTCATGTCTAAATCATTTGATAACGGTATGGTCTGTGCATCTGAACAAGCGGTTATCATTGATAAAGAAATTTACGATGAATTTGTAGCAGAGTTCAAATCTTACCACACTTACTTTGTAAACAAAAAAGAAAAAGCTCTTCTTGAAGAATTCTGTTTCGGCGTGAAAGCAAACAGCAAAAACTGTGCTGGTGCAAAATTGAACGCTGACATCGTTGGTAAACCAGCAACTTGGATTGCAGAACAAGCAGGATTTACAGTTCCAGAAGGAACAAACATTCTTGCTGCAGAATGTAAAGAAGTTGGTGAAAATGAGCCATTGACTCGTGAGAAATTGTCACCAGTTATCGCAGTTTTGAAATCTGAAAGCCGTGAAGATGGTATTACTAAGGCTCGTCAAATGGTTGAATTTAACGGTCTTGGACACTCAGCAGCTATCCACACAGCTGACGAAGAATTGACTAAAGAATTTGGTAAAGCTGTTAAAGCTATTCGTGTTATCTGTAACTCACCTTCTACTTTCGGTGGTATCGGGGACGTTTATAATGCCTTCTTGCCATCATTGACACTTGGATGTGGTTCTTACGGACGCAACTCAGTTGGGGATAACGTTAGTGCCATTAACCTCTTGAATATCAAAAAAGTCGGAAGACGGAGAAATAACATGCAATGGATGAAACTTCCTTCAAAAACATACTTTGAACGTGATTCAATTCAATACCTTCAAAAATGTCGTGACGTTGAACGTGTCATGATCGTTACTGACCATGCCATGGTAGAGCTTGGTTTCCTTGATCGTATCATCGAACAACTTGATCTTCGTCGCAATAAGGTTGTTTACCAAATCTTTGCTGATGTAGAACCAGATCCAGATATCACAACTGTAAACCGTGGTACTGAGATTATGCGTGCCTTCAAACCAGATACAATCATCGCTCTCGGTGGTGGATCTCCAATGGATGCTGCTAAAGTAATGTGGCTCTTCTATGAACAACCAGAAGTGGACTTCCGTGACCTTGTCCAAAAATTCATGGATATCCGTAAACGTGCCTTCAAATTCCCATTGCTTGGTAAGAAGACTAAATTCATCGCAATCCCAACAACATCTGGTACAGGATCTGAAGTAACACCATTTGCCGTTATCTCTGATAAAGCAAACAACCGTAAATACCCAATCGCTGACTACTCATTGACACCAACTGTGGCAATCGTTGACCCTGCCTTGGTATTGACAGTTCCTGGATTTGTTGCTGCGGACACTGGTATGGATGTATTGACTCACGCGACTGAAGCTTACGTATCACAAATGGCTAGCGACTACACTGACGGTCTTGCACTTCAAGCCATCAAACTTGTATTCGAAAACCTTGAAAGCTCAGTTAAGAATGCAGACTTCCACTCACGTGAGAAAATGCATAACGCTTCAACAATCGCTGGTATGGCCTTTGCCAATGCCTTCCTAGGTATTTCTCACTCAATGGCTCATAAGATTGGTGCGCAATTCCACACAATCCACGGTCGTACAAATGCTATCTTACTTCCATATGTCATCCGCTACAACGGTACACGTCCAGCTAAGACAGCAACATGGCCTAAGTACAACTACTATCGTGCAGATGAAAAATACCAAGATATCGCACGCATGCTTGGACTTCCAGCTTCTACTCCAGAAGAAGGGGTTGAATCTTTCGCAAAAGCAGTTTACGAACTTGGTGAGCGCGTAGGTATCCAAATGAACTTCAAAGCACAAGGTGTTGACGAAAAAGAATGGAAAGAACATTCACGTGAATTGGCCTTTCTTGCTTATGAAGACCAATGTTCACCTGCAAACCCACGTCTTCCAATGGTTGACCATATGCAAGAAATCATCGAAGATGCTTACTATGGTTATGCAGAACGTCCAGGACGTCGTAAATAATCGTTTATCAGCCTAGAGGCAGGGAATCCCTGTCTCTTTTCTTGTAGAGGTGGAGTGTTGAAAATAATTTTTAGCTTTTCTATTTTCACTTTCTATCTAAAAATGAAAGCGGGAAATGGCTATGTAGACAAAAAAAACAACAGTATAGGCTTTCAAAGAAGAAAGAAAAATAAGCTAGGTATAGACAAAAAACAACGCCCGTACTTGCAATTCAACTCAAATAGTTATATAATAGGTTTGTTGAAAGGTGATTTGTAGTGATTCAAGTTACTCTTTTCACAATAAAAATTTCATGATTTTCATAAGGAGGAAATCACTAATGGTAGTTAAAGTTGGTATTAACGGTTTCGGACGTATCGGTCGTCTTGCTTTCCGTCGTATCCAAAACGTAGAAGGTGTTGAAGTTACACGCATCAACGACCTTACAGATCCAGTTATGCTTGCACACTTGTTGAAATACGACACAACTCAAGGTCGTTTCGACGGTACTGTTGAAGTTAAAGAAGGTGGATTCGAAGTTAACGGTAAATTCGTTAAAGTTTCTGCTGAACGTGATCCAGAACAAATCGACTGGGCTACTGACGGTGTAGAAATCGTTCTTGAAGCTACTGGTTTCTTTGCTAAGAAAGAAGCAGCTGAAAAACACCTTAAAGGTGGAGCTAAAAAAGTTGTTATCACTGCTCCTGGTGGAAACGACGTTAAAACAGTTGTATTCAACACTAACCACGACGTTCTTGACGGTACTGAAACAGTTATCTCAGGTGCTTCATGTACTACAAACTGCTTGGCTCCAATGGCTAAAGCTCTTCAAGACAACTTTGGTGTTGTAGAAGGATTGATGACTACTATCCACGCTTACACTGGTGACCAAATGATTCTTGACGGACCACACCGTGGTGGTGACCTTCGCCGTGCTCGCGCTGGTGCTGTAAACATCGTTCCTAACTCAACTGGTGCTGCAAAAGCTATCGGTCTTGTAATCCCAGAATTGAACGGTAAATTGGACGGAGCTGCTCAACGTGTTCCTGTTCCAGCAGGTTCTGTAACTGAGTTGGTAGCAGTTCTTGAAAAGAACGTTACTGTTGATGAAGTGAACGCAGCTATGAAAGCAGCTTCAAACGAATCATACGGATACACTGAAGATCCAATCGTATCTTCAGATATCCTAGGTATGTCTTACGGTTCATTGTTTGACGCAACTCAAACTAAAGTTCTTGACGTTGACGGTAAACAATTGGTTAAAGTTGTATCATGGTACGACAACGAAATGTCATACACTGCACAACTTGTTCGTACTCTTGAATACTTCGCAAAAATCGCTAAATAATTCATGAGTCGATAAAAAGCAAGGCCTCTTGGTCTTGCTTTTCTTATATGGAAAAATGGATGATACGATCATCCATTCTTTTTTAATTCTTTTTCAAAAGTATCTGAAAGAGTAGTGAAGCTTAATTTCTCTAAAGTAAGCGGATGGGTAAAGGAAAGTCGAAAGGCATGAAGCATAAGCCGACTTGTCTTTAGTTTACTATTATAGAGAGGGTCACCCAAGATGGGGAAGTTATGATGAGAAAGGTGGATACGAATCTGATGGGTTCGCCCTGTCTTTAGTTTGCAACGGACAAGGGTTATTTTGTTGGGAAATTGCTTTAATCTGTTTACATGCGTTTCAGCATATTGCCCATTCTTTGTATCAACTACTCGTTTTCTGCGGTCATGGCGATCACGCCCAATTTTGTCTTTGAAAACAAGTTCTTTGCTTTTTATGTTTCCGTCAACAAGTGCCCAATATTCTCTAGCAATCTCTTTTTTCTCCAATAAGCGATTGAGAATAGGCAGGATAAAAGGATTTTTGGCAAAGAGAACTAAACCGCTGGTTTCCATGTCCAGACGATGAACGACATAGCAGGTTTGGCCAACGTAGGCACTGACATGGTTAAGAAGAGCAATTTCGTTTGGCTGATTAGCATGCGTTTTCATCCCCTCTGGTTTGTTCACAATAACTAAGTGTTGATCTTGATAAACTTCCTGAACGAGGTTTAGGTTGCCCCAAGGAATTTCTTTTTCGGGATAATCTTCCTCGTCAAAAGTTAACTGGCAAACATCTCCAGGATTTACGATTTCGTTCCAGTGGACTTCTTCTTGATTTATCAAAATATGTTTCTTGATTCTCAAAAAATGACGGATTTTTCTAGGGATGAGGAGTTGTTCTTCAAGTAATTGCTTTACCGTCATTTGAGGTAGAGAGTCTGGTAATGTAAATGTGAATTTCATACAGATATTGTAACAAAAAAAGCCCTATTTGGATAGGAAATAGCTAAATTCTTGTCTTCCTATGATGAAGATGATAAAATAAACGCATGAAATTAGATAAATTATTCGAGAAATTTCTTTCTCTTTTTAAAAAAGAAACAAGTGAATCAGAGGATTCAGATTCTACTAGCTTACGTCGTTCTCGTAGTGATAGAAAAAAATTAGCCCAAGTGGGTCCAATTCGAAAATTCTGGCGTCGCTATCATCTAACAAAGATTGTCCTTATACTAGGTTTGAGTGCAGGCTTGCTAGTTGGAACCTATTTGTTTGCTGTAGCCAAGTCAACCAATGTCAATGATTTGCAAAATGCCTTGAAAACTCGGACTATCATTTTTGACCGTGAAGAAAAAGAGGCTGGTGCCTTGTCTGGTCAAAAGGGAACCTATGTTGAATTGACTGATATCAGTAAAATTTTGCAGAATGCTGTTATTGCGACAGAAGACCGTTCTTTCTATAAAAATGATGGGATTAACTATGGTCGTTTCTTCTTGGCTATTGTCACTGCTGGACGTTCAGGTGGTGGATCTACTATTACCCAGCAGCTAGCTAAAAACGCCTATTTGTCACAGGATCAAACTGTTGAGAGAAAAGCGAAAGAATTCTTCCTTGCCTTAGAATTAACAAAAAAATATAGTAAGGATCAGATCTTAACCATGTACCTTAACAATGCTTATTTTGGAAATGGTGTGTGGGGTGTAGAAGATGCGAGTAAGAAATACTTTGGAGTTTCTGCATCAGAAGTGAGTTTGGATCAAGCTGCAACTCTGGCAGGGATGCTCAAGGGGCCGGAACTGTATAATCCCTTAAATTCCGTAGAAGATTCTACCAATCGGCGCGATACTGTTTTGCAGAATATGGTTGCAGCAGGATATATTGATAAAAATCAAGAAACCGAAGCAGCAGAAGTTGATATGACTTCGCAATTGCACGATAAGTATGAAGGAAAAATCTCAGATTACCGCTATCCTTCTTACTTTGATGCGGTGGTTAACGAAGCCGTTTCCAAGTATAATCTAACAGAGGAAGAAATTGTCAATAATGGCTACCGCATTTATACAGAGCTGGACCAAAACTATCAAGCAAATATGCAGGTTGTCTATGAAAATACATCGCTATTTCCGAGGGCAGAGGATGGAACATTTGCTCAATCAGGAAGTGTAGCTCTTGAACCGAAAACAGGGGGAGTTCGTGGGGTTGTCGGTCGGATTGCTGACAATGATAAGACTGGATTCCGGAATTTCAATTATGCAACTCAATCAAAACGTAGCCCTGGTTCGACAATTAAGCCTTTAGTTGTTTATACGCCAGCAGTTGAAGCAGGCTGGGCTTTGAATAAGAAGTTGGATAACCATACCATGCAGTATGACAGCTATAAGGTTGATAACTATGCAGGAATCAAAACGAGTCGAGAAGTTCCCATGTATCAAGCCTTGGCAGAATCGCTTAATCTACCTGCTGTTGCTACTGTTAATGATTTGGGCGTCGACAAGGCTTTTGAGGCAGGAGAAAAATTTGGACTCAACATGGAAAAGGTCGACCGTGTTCTTGGCGTCGCCTTGGGAAGCGGTGTTGAAACCAATCCTCTGCAAATGGCTCAAGCATATGCTGCCTTTGCAAATGAAGGATTAATGCCTGAAGCTCATTTTATTAGTAGAATTGAAAATGCTAGTGGTCAGGTTATTGCCAGCCATAAAAATTCACAAAAACGGGTGATTGATAAGTCTGTAGCTGACAAGATGACTAGTATGATGTTAGGTACATTCACTAACGGAACTGGTATTAGTTCATCGCCTGCAGATTATGTCATGGCAGGAAAAACTGGTACAACTGAAGCTGTTTTCAATCCAGAATACACAAGTGACCAGTGGGTAATTGGTTATACTCCGGATGTAGTGATTAGTCACTGGCTTGGTTTCCCGACTACTGATGAAAATCACTATCTAGCAGGTTCTACTTCAAATGGTGCAGCCCATGTCTTTAGAAACATTGCAAATACCATTTTACCTTATACACCAGGAAGTACCTTTACAGTCGAAAATGCCTATAAGCAAAATGGAATTGCACCAGCTAACAAAAAAAGACAAGTACAAACTAATGATAATAGCCAGACAGATGATAATTTGTCTGATATTCGAGGACGTGCGCAAAGTCTAGTAGATGAGGCTAGTCGGGCTATCTCAGATGCGAAGATTAAGGAAAAGGCTCAAACAATATGGGATTCGGTAGTCAATCTATTTCGCTAAGATGCTTGTCAAAGCCTAGCTTTCTTGTTATAATAGATAAGATGGAGGCGTTATGGCACTAAAAAAAGCAAGCCTAGCTTGTGCGGTTTGTGGTTCGAGAAACTATTCAATCAAGATCAGTGGAAACCCCAAGCCTACACGACTAGAAGTAAATAAATTTTGTAAGCATTGTGGCAAGTACACTACACACAGAGAAACGAGATAGGAGAGAGCGATGCGTTTTATTGGAGATATTTTTAGACTTCTTAAAGACACAACATGGCCAACTCGCAAGGAAAGCTGGAGAGATTTTCGTTCTATCATGGAATACACTGCTTTCTTTGTTGTGATTATTTACATTTTTGACCAGTTGATTGTTTCAGGTTTGATTCGATTTATTAACATTTTTTAGAAGAGTAGTGAAAGTACACTAAAAATCTTCTATTTATGAAAGGAAATATCATGGATAGTTTTGACAAAGGGTGGTTTGTTTTACAAACTTATTCTGGTTATGAAAATAAGGTGAAAGAAAATCTATTACAACGTGCACAAACCTACAATATGTTGGATAATATTCTACGCGTTGAAATTCCAACACAAACAGTGCAAGTTGAAAAAAATGGAAAGAGAAAAGAAGTAGAAGAAAATCGCTTTCCAGGTTATGTTCTTGTAGAAATGGTCATGACAGATGAAGCTTGGTTTGTTGTTCGAAACACTCCGAACGTTACAGGATTTGTCGGATCACACGGGAACAGATCGAAACCAACTCCATTATTGGAACAAGAAATTCGTGACATTTTGGTATCTATGGGACAAACTGTTCAAGAATTTGATTTCGATGTTGAGGTTGGTCAAACCGTACGTATTATTGATGGTGCTTTTGCAGACTATACTGGTAAGATTACAGAGATTGACAACAATAAAGTGAAGATGATTATCTCTATGTTTGGTAATGACACAGTAGCAGAAGTAAACTTAAACCAAATTGCAGAATTATAACCCTAAGAGAGGCATGTCCTCTCTTTTTTTGTGCAGTTGAGACGGTGTAGGGAGCAGAATGGATGAAATGAATCAAATTAGCTCCATGATTTGTTAAACTGTATCTAGAAAGGAGAACATTATGATTAAAGAATTGTATCAAGAAGTTCAAGGAATTGTGTACAAGTGTAGAAATGAATATTACTTGCATTTATGGGAGCTATCGGATTGGGACCAAGAGGGAATGATTTGCTTACATGAGTTGATTAGTAAAGAAGAAGGACTAGTAGAAGATATTCCACGCTTACGTAAATATTTCAAAACTAAATTCCGAAATCGGATTCTAGACTATATCCGTAAACAAGAAAGTCAAAAACGAAGATATGATAAAGAACTATATGAAGAAGTAGGTGAGATGAGTCATCGTATAAGTGAGGGAGGTCTGTGGCTAGATGACTATTATCTCTTTCATGAAACATTACAGAGGTATAGAAAGGAACAAAGTAAAGAAAAACAAGAAGAGTTAGAACGTGTTTTAAGAAATGAACGTTTTCGAGGACGTCAAAGAGTATTAAGGGATTTACGTATTGTGTTTAAAGAGTTTGCTATTGGGCTAAAATAGTCAAATTTAAAAAAGTCGAAAAAAATTTAAAAAAGATGTTGACAAAAAATAAAAAGGCTGTATAATAGTAAGAGTTGAAAATAACAACTCTGGTCCGTTGGTCAAGGGGTTAAGACACCGCCTTTTCACGGCGGTAACACGGGTTCGAATCCCGTACGGACTAT
>WIJN01000024.1:0-27791 GCA_009496085.1 Streptococcus mitis
GGTTTTCGGAACTTTGAAAACTTCAAAAAACGGATTTTTATCGCTCTGAATATCAAAAAAGAAAGGACGAAATGGGTCCTTTCTCGAGCTTAGCTTTTCTTCAACCCACTACAGTTGACAAAGAGCCCATTTTCTTCAATCTACTTTTACTTATTTTAATAAGTTCCTTCTTCACCTTGACTAGTCAAGATAACAGGTCCATCTTTCGTAATGACAAATTGGTGTTCATACTGGCATGACAATCCACCATCAATGGTCTTATGCGCCCAACCAGTCTTCATATCTGTATCGATTTCCCAGTCACCTGTATTGATCATTGGTTCAATGGTTAAGACCATTCCTTCACGGAGACGAAGCCCACGACCAGCAATACCATAGTTAGGAACCATTGGTTCTTCGTGCATGGTTGGGCCAACACCATGACCAACCAAATCACGCACTACACCGTAACCACGACTTTCAGCGTATTCTTGAATAGCCGCACCGATATCACCAATACGATTTCCAACAACAGCTTGCTCAATCCCCTTATACATGGCTTCTTTAGTTACATCCATCAAGTTTTTCACTTCTTCGGACGGTGTACCTACAGCATAAGCCCAACAAGAGTCTGCCAGACCACCAGAATAGCTCTGAGTGTATTTTTTCATTTGCTCCACATTGTTGAAGTTTAATTTTGAGACATTCAGGTCAGATTTAGCAATGGGACCTCCCAAAACCATATCAACCTTGAGTAAATCTCCATCTTTCAAGATATAGTGACGAGGGAAAGCATGGGCAACTTCATCATTAAGAGAGCAGCAGGTAGCATAAGGATAGTCCATCATTGCACCGTCAACTCCAATCTGAAGCGGCAGGAAATTTTCTTCCTTACAACGTCTACGAACATATTCTTCAACTTCCCACATATCTATGCCAGGCTTAATCAAATCACGTAAGCCGATATGAATACTTGCTAGAAAATCACCAGCCTTGTCCATAGCTTCGATTTCACGAGCTGATTTTAATGTTATCATTTTTTCTCCTAGTTTCTAATTAATTTTAACAGTCACATTTGCTTTTGAAACAATCTGATGACCATGATAAATATCGTAATCAATAATAGCTGATCGTCTCGTATGATGGATAATGCGTGCCTGAATACGCAATATATCATCTATCTGAACAGCCTGCAAAAAGTAGATTAGCATCTGCTCGATGATGAGATTGCGCCCACTATTCACAACTAAATCTTGAGTCATATGGGTCAGAATCTCTGCCAAAACACCGTTAGCCAAGACTCCGTTCTTCTCCAGCATAAAGGGCTCAACTGTAATGACTACTTCATCATGGTGATAAGAAAGTTTTTGACCAATCTGCTCTGAAAAAGTTGGTAGAGCCGAAACTTGGGAACGACTCATCTTCTCCATGACATCTCGTCTTGTCACAGCTCCAAGCAAGGTTTGATTATTCCGAACAACCGGTACCATTTCAAAGTCTTCTGCGATCATCCGTTGACTCACATTGGCAATATTTGTCGATAATCCAACTAAAAATAGACTACGAGACATGACCTTGTCAATCGTCGTGCTGGGAGACTTGTCTCCTGCGTCACGCATAGTAACAAGCCCAACAACCACTTGGTGTTGATTAACGACTGGGAAACGACTGCTACGATTCTTACGTACCAAATCCAAATAATCTTTGACTGTATCGGTTTCTCTTAGAAAACCATACTCATGACTCGGACGGTAAAGTTTCTCAACTGTCAAAATATCTGTTTTGATTTGGACATTTGACAAGGCTTTATTAATCATGGTCGCCACCGTGAAAGTATCATGCTTGCTTCTCAAAACAGGAATCCCTTTTTGATTAGCCAGTTTTAGTACATCATCATGAACCTGAAATCCACCTGTCACAAGAACTGCATTTTCATTTTCCAAGGCTAACAACTGAATACGGGTTCGGTCTCCGACAATCAAGAGCCCACCATCATGAAGGTAAGACAAGATATTTTGTTCAGTCATAGCACCGATTGAGAACTTACTAAATTCTCTTTCTAAACCTTCTTGCCCAGCCAGAACCTCAGAAGAAGTCACTTCTGCAATTTCTGCAAATGTTAATCTTTCGATAGCAACTTTCTGAGATTTAACACGGATAGTACCACTTCTTGGACGAGTCTCTACAATTCCACGATTTTCAGCTTCCTTGATAGCACGATAGGCAGTTCCATCACTGACTCCCAGATGGTTGGAAATACTACGAACACTAACCCTCTTTCCGACAGGTAATTCTTCCAAATAGCTTAGAATTTCCTGATGCTTACTCATTGAATTCTCCTTTTACATACCGAAATTCAAGATAATCCCGCATTTTTCTTGTGTAGCGATCACTTCCCTTAAACTGACGGAACAAACTAAATCCAGACTTAAGGGCAACCTTTTGACTTGCTTCATTTTCGAGGTGGGTAATAATGGATAATTGTTTTAAACCAAATTCTTCAAAAGAAAGTTGACAAATTTTTCTAACAACCTCTGTCATAAATCCTTGTGACCAAGCATCTTTCCTCAAAAAATAGCCAAGCTCAGCTTCTTTTTTGATTTCATCTAACTTCTCAAATTTAATAGAACCAATCATCTGCTGATTTTTCTGGTCACAAATTGCCCATACTCCTAAAGGAGCCTTCATAAAATAATTGGCCAGTGCATACTGACTTTCTTCCAGACTTGCCTGAGTTGGGAAAATAAATTGTAAATTTTCAGGATTTGAGGCTATCTCATGGAAGTCTTGACTATCACTAAAAAAGAAAGGACGCAAATACAAGCGATCCGTTTCAAAAAAAGAAAACATTGCTAATTTGGTCCAAATATTCATAAACACCTCTACGGTTTAATCCTCAACAAGTGTAATATCCGCTCCTAGATTACGTAATTTTTCAATAATATCAGAATAACCACGTAAGATAAACTCGATATTGGTAATTTCAGTTTTACCTTGAGCCATGAGCCCAGCAATGACTAGTGCAGCACCAGCTCGTAGGTCAGTCGCTTTAACACTTGCCCCACGCAAATCACGTCCACCTGTGTACAAAATATGACCATTTGTTGTCGAAATGTCCGCATCCATCTTTGCTAGTTCAAAAACATGATTTACACGTTTTTCGTAAATCGTATCGACAATTGTACCACGACCATTCGCTCTTAGTAAAAGTGGGGTAATAGGTTGTTGCAAATCAGTTGCAAAGCCTGGGTAAGGAGCTGTCTTAATATTGATTGCTTTCAAATTAGACTGCTCTTCGACAAAAATGCTGTCTTCAGATACAGTCATTCTCACTCCCATTTCTTCCAGCTTAGCAATGAATCCTTCTAAGTGTTCGTATAGTACATTATTTATACGAATCCCCTTGCCGACTGCAGCAGCTAAAGATATATATGTTCCAGCTTCAATACGATCTGGAATCACCTGATGACGCGTTCCATGTAATCTTTCAACACCATCAATAATGATGATATTAGTTCCTGCCCCACGGATGTGGGCACCCATATTATTCAAGAGAGTTGCAACATCAATAATCTCAGGTTCACGGGCTGCATTTTCAATAATAGTACGACCATTCGCTTTAACCGCAGCAATCATCGTATTAATCGTCGCACCGACACTAACTGTATCCATGTAAATACTTGCACCGTGAAGTCCTGTATCTTTGGCAGATAACTTCATGTTATCTCCCTCGTAGCTAACAGTAGCCCCCATAGCTTCAAAAGCCTTAAGGTGTAGGTCAATCGGGCGAGGACCAAGGTCACACCCTCCAGGCAAGCCAACTGTGGCTTCACCAAAGCGACCTAAAAGACTTCCATAAAAATAATAAGATGCACGAAGACTATTGATTTTTCCATAAGGCATTGGAATATTTTGAACACCTCTTGGGTCAATCTCCAATACATCGTCATAACGCTTAACAGTAGCTCCCATCAATTCCATGATTTCGACAAGACTTGCTACATCCGAGATATCTGGAACGCAATCCAAAGTCACCACATCATCAGCCAATATAATAGCTGGAATTAAGGCCACAACGCTATTTTTAGCACCACTAATAGTGATTTCACCTTGTAGTGGTAATCCACCATTGATAACAATTTTTCTCATTCTAAGTTTTTAATACTCTTTCAAGATTTCTAATAAGGTCTTTAAAATAAATTATATCATAAATGCAACCTTTTTTCCATCCTTTTCAATTTTATAGTTGCTTAGTTTTAAACAAAAGCTATGATATATAGTACTGATTTTAAACAAGGAGCATTAGATTACATCAAAGAGGGACACCGCCATGTCGAAGCAGCTAAAGTTTTTGATGTTGGCATCAGAACTCTCTTCACGTGGGAAAAGAAAGACGTGAACAAGGACACTTAGAGCGGAGAAAGCGAGTCGTCAAAAAGCGGAAGATTCCTTTAGAGGAATTGAAAGCCTTTGTAGAGGCTCATCCAGACACTTTTTTACGGGAAATTGTGGCACATGTTGATTGTGTTGTTCCTTCAGTATTGGCAGCTTTAAAGCAGATTCATGTCACTTTAAAAAAAGGCGACTAGCTTTAAGGAACAAAATCCAGAGAAAGTCGATGAGTTTCTTTATATTTTGAATATACCAGTCGTATATATTAATGAAACAGGAATCGACCGCTACCTCTATCGTCCTTATGCACGGGCTCCTAGAGGGGAGAAAGTCTATGAAAAGATTAGTGGACGGCGTTTTGAGCGAACTTCAATTGTTGCAGGACAAGTAGACGGAGAGTTTATAGCTCCTATAATTTACAAGGAGAGTATAACGAGTGATTTATTTGTGGAGTGGTTCAAAACGCAACTTCTACCTGCTTTGAAGAGCCCTCATGTTATTGTCATGGACAATGCTAGTTTTCAAGATAAGCATTTTTTCTTACCTCTACCACCTTATTCACCAGATTTGAATCCAATTGAGCAAGCTTGGGCTATCTTGAAAAAGAAAATGACGGATTTATTAAGGGAAGTTCCAAATATTTTTGAATGTTTGAAACGCTTTTTTAAAACTAAATGACTGTAAAAGTAAAAAAGCTTTAAATCAAGCAGTTTAGACTATTGATTTAAAGCTTTTTGCTTATTCCCAATCTTTTGTAGAATACTATTAGCCATGTACAAAAAAATCCTATTTCTATAAATGTGTAAGAAACTATTACCTTATTAGCTAAGTAGCTCACCAAAACCAACCTTCACTATCGTCAATGGCTTGGGCTTCTTTGCGTTTTCGTGGGCCTGTTCCGTACATTTCTGCTTCGATCTCTTCCTTGGTTGGCATGATAGAAGCTAGAATGATATAGATAATCACCCCAAGTCCAAAGTTTGCGACTGTAAAAATAGCAAACAGAAAACGAACAAGGGTAACATCAAAGTTCCACTTATCTGACAGACCTGCCAGAACTCCTGAAATCATGCGATTTCTTCTCATTTTATAAAATTTACTGTTCATGGTATTACCTCTTTCTACTAGGTTGGACATAGTATAGCACGGATAGGCTCGGCTTTCATCAGTCCTCAGGCTGATTTATTAGTAGCAATTTACCTCGACAAAGTCCACAGCGATAGCGTTTGGTATCAATCCTTCGCTTGCGCTGATACCTTTGCTGGCAGGATTGACAACGATAAAGCTTGATTGGCTTGGAGTTGCTATTTGGCAAGGTTGGCACAAAGCGTAATCCATCCACCGCTTTCAAAAGTTCCTTAAAATCCCGATCCTTGTGTTGATAGCCCTTCCCTTGAAAATAGAGGTGATAATGACAGAGTTCATGGCGGACAATTTTCCTAAAAACGTCCAACCCCAGTTCCTGATAAACCTTAGGATTAAAATCCAAATGCCCATCTTTTGGGAAAAACCGCCCACCTGTCGAACGTAGACGAGAATTCCACTGGGCTTGATGGATAAAAGGTCTGCCGAAGTCTTCTAGTGAAACCTGCTTGACGTAATCAGTCAGTTTCATTTGGAGCTAGAAGCGACAGATTAACTTTTTCCCGTTCAGTATCGATTTTCTTGACCCAAACGGTCACCAAATCACCAACGGATACCACTTGGCTAGGGTGTTTTATAAATTTGCGACTCATGTGGGAAATATGAATCAATCCGTCGTCATGAATCCCAATGTCAACGAAGGCACCAAAGTCAACGACGTTACGCACCACACCTTCTAGCTTCTGACCGACAACAAGATCCTTGATATCCAGTACATCTTGGCGAAGCACAGGTGCGTCAAAGGAATCACGGAAATCTCGACCTGGTTTGAGAAGGTCTGCAATGATATCTTTAAGGGTTTCTGGACCAAGGTCTAGCTCTTGCGCCATATCTTTGATTGAAAGGGACTTGAGTTTACTTTGGGCTTCTTCATTCAAGTCTGTAATGTCCAAACGTTTGAAAAGTTCCTTAACGGCAGCGTAATTTTCTGGGTGAACTCCTGTATTATCAAGAATATTGTTACTTTCAGGGATACGGAGGAAACCAGCTGCCTGTTCAAAAGCCTTGGCACCCAGACGAGGAACTTTCTTAATTTGAGCGCGCGAAGTGATTTTTCCTTCTTCCTCACGGTATTTGACGATATTTTCAGAAATGGTTTTATTGAGTCCAGCGACATGGGAAAGAAGAGCTGGGCTGGCCGTATTAATATTAACACCGACTTGGTTTACCACCGTATCCACGACAAAGTCCAAACTTTCAGACAGTTTCTTCTGGCTGACATCGTGCTGGTACTGACCAACGCCAATTGATTTAGGATCGATTTTGACCAATTCAGCAAGGGGATCTTGCAAACGACGGGCGATAGAAATAGCAGAGCGTTTTTCAACAGTCAAGTCTGGAAACTCCTGACGAGCAAGTTCGCTGGCAGAGTAAACCGAGGCACCACTTTCATTGACGATAACATAGCTGGCTTCTGGGAAATCTTTCAGAACTTCCGCCACAAAGGCTTCACTTTCACGACTGGCAGTTCCATTTCCGATAGCAATAATTTCCACGCTATATTGACCAATCAAATCTGCCAAATCTTTCTTGGCTTCTTCTATTTGACGAGCTGATGCTGGTTTGACAGGATAGATGACTTGAGTCGTTAACATTTTCCCCGTCGCATCAACGACAGCTAGCTTGGCACCTGTCCGAAAGGCAGGGTCAAATCCAAGAACCACGCGCCCTTTCAATGGAGCAACTAAGAGGAGATTGCGCAGATTATCAGAAAAGAGTTGGATAGCTCCTTCTTCTGCTTTTTCAGTTAATTCGGTCCGAATGCGGCGCTCGATAGCAGGCAAGACTTTTTTCTTAACTGACTGCTGAACTACTTCATCTATATAGGTGTTTTTGACCTTGAAACGAGTAGCAAAGAAAGCAAGAATACGGTCCGTTGCATGTTCAAAACCGACCTTCAAGACACCTAGCTTCTCCCCACGATTGAGGGCTAAGGTACGATAACCTTGCATATTTCCAACCGTCTCTGAAAAATCATAATAAATCTGAAAAACTTGTTTTTCATCAAGACTTTCGTCCTTGACTTGCGAAGTAAGTTTAGAGTGTCTCAGTACCTCCTGATAAGTCATGGCGCGCAGTGTCACATCTTCCGATAAGGCTTCGACTAGGATATCAACTGCACCAGCTAAAGCTTCCTTGCCAGTCGCAAATCCTTCACAGACAAACTTCTCAGCTTCTTTCTCTAAGTCAGCTACATTCTGCAAAATCAAGCGAGCAAGAGGAAAAAGTCCAGCTTCACGAGCAATGGTTGCCTTGGTCCGACGTTTTTCCTTATATGGAAGATAGAGTTCTTCTACGTCTGCTAATTTTTCGGCAGCTAAGATAGCTTCTTCCAACTCCTTGGTCAGCTTGCCTTGTTCTTGAATCTTAGCCAAGACAGCTTCTTTACGATCATTGAGGTTAGTCAGGCTTTTATCAAGATCAATAATAGCCTTAATCGCCACCTCATCCAGACTACCAGTCATGTCCTTGCGATATCGCGCGATAAAGGGAATAGTCGCCCCTTCTGCTGTCAAACTTAGAACAGTATCAATTTGCTTTAACGTCACTCCCAAATCCTGAGAGATTTTTTCATATTTTTTATCCATAAACCTATTATACCACAAGCTAAAAGGCTTTCTCCAATCCTTTTCAATTATCGAAAACAAATTAAAAAACGCCCTTTTCCTTAAAATAATAGTATAATAGAGGTAGAATTTAGAATCGAGGTACACCTATGGCTGTAAAATTTACAAAACGAGACGACTTGGACAAGATGTTTGAAGAGTTTGCTAAACTCCCAGATTTGAAACAAGTTACTTTCCCTGATGACAAAGAGAAGAAATCCAAAGCAGAAAAGAAAAACTAGATGACTGCTTTCCAACAACTCCCATCTAGTGTGCTTCAGACTGGGGCTATTTTCCTCTCCATTATCATTGAAGCCCTTCCCTTCGTTCTGATAGGAAGTATTCTTTCAGGACTGATTGAGGTTTATATCACACCTGACAAAGTTTATCATTTTCTCCCTCGAAATCGTTGGGGGAGGATCTTTTTTGGGACCTTCGTTGGGATACTTTTCCCTTCTTGTGAATGTGGAATCGTCCCCATCATCAATCGTTTTCTGGAAAAGAAGGTTCCCAGTTACACGGCTGTTCCCTTTCTCGTAACAGCGCCTGTTATCAATCCTATTGTTCTCTTTGCGACCTATTCTGCCTTTGGCAACTCCTTCCATGTCGCCCTGTTACGAGCTCTAGGTTCCATTGTAGTAGCTGTTATACTTGGAATTTTTCTGGGATTTTTCTGGCAAGAACCGATTCAGAAAGAAAATCGGTTGGCCTGTCATGAGCACAATTTTTCTCACTTGAGCCCTGCAAAAAAAGTTTTTCAAGTCTTTGTGCAAGCAATTGATGAATTTTTTGATACGGGACGTTATTTAGTATTTGGCTGTCTCTTTGCCTCTGTTATACAAGTTTATGTTCCGACTCGGATTCTGACCTCTATCAGTGCAACCCCTATTTTTGCCATCCTGCTCTTGATGCTTTTGGCCTTTCTTCTCTCTCTCTGCAGTGAGGCGGATGCCTTTATCGGTGCTTCTCTACTCTCTAGTTTCGGTTTGGCACCAGTTCTGGCCTTTCTAGTGATTGGTCCAATGCTGGATATCAAAAATATTCTCATGATGAAAAATTACTTGAAAGCACGATTTATCAGTCACTTCATAATGATTGTGACACTCGTTGTCTTAGTCTATTCTCTTTTGATTGGAGTCATCCTATGATTAGATTTTTAGTTTTAGCTGGCTATTTTGAACTGACCATTTATCTCCATCTGTCGGGCAAATTAAACCAGTACATCAACATGCACTATTCCTATCTGGCCTATATTTCCATGGTGCTTTCCTTTATCTTGGCAATTGTCCAGCTGTATATCTGGATGAAGCAAGTCAAAACCCATAGTCATCTGAACAGCCGATTGGCGAAGGTTACGAGTATTGCTCTTTTGGCCATTCCAATTGTCGTGGGTTTAACTTTCCCAACTGTTAGTTTGGATTCTCAGACCGTTTCTGCTAAAGGTTATCATTTTCCGCTATCGGAAGGAACAGATCAAGCCATTCAGACAAGTGAAGGGACGACAAGCCAATATTTGAAACCAGATACCAGTTCTTATTTCTCAAAAACAGCCTATGAAAAGGAAATGAGAACGGCGGCGGATAAATACTTGTCCCAAGATAGCATTCAGATTACGAATGAAAACTATATGGAAGTCATGGAAGCCATCTACGACTATCCAGATGAATTTGAGGGCAAGATAGTCCAGTTCACAGGTTTTGTCTATAACGATCCCAGTCATGCTAATAGCCAATTTCTGTTCCGCTTCGGCATTATCCACTGTATAGCAGATTCAGGTGTGTATGGATTGCTGACCAAGGGAAATACCCGTCAGTATGAAAATAACACCTGGATCACAGCCAAAGGAAAACTGGTCAATCACTATCATAAAGAACTCAAACAAAATCTACCAACCTTGGAAATCGAAAACTTTACCAAAGTCGATAAACCAGAAAATCCCTACGTATATCGCGTGTTTTAAAAGAAAAAACTAGTGGCTTGTAGATTTTCATCTTATTCCATTTCAAGTATTACAAGTAGCTCAGTGAGGATAAGAGAGCCACTCATTAATCATACTAGCGATTTCTTTAGGTGCTTGAGTATAAAGCTCATGGTCGAAGTTTTCCAAAAAAATAGTATCAAAACAGTCTGGCAATTCTTTTAGGGCTTCCTCTCTCCATCTAGCTTCATTAGGATAGCGAGGACTAATAAATAAAGTATCCCCCACTTCTCTCTTAAAAGCTTGTATTTTCCGCCGTAGGTGGAGGATCGTTTCTATATTTTCATAATTTATAGCTAACTCATATCTATTATACTCCGCATTCCAGTGATAGGACTGTCTTACAGCTTCCTCCATATTTTCTGACCAATGCTTTGCTTCAGATTTTTCTTTAGAAATAAGAACATCTAGGTCCGAAACAATTTGAGATTTGATATAGTTTTTAGTTTCCTCTAACTCTGTATCTAAAGGTAAAATCTTGTCTAAATCTATATAGCCACCATCCAAAAGAATCAGTTTCTTCACTTCTTCAAGTTCCGATGCAAGATAACGAGCCAAATCTCCTCCAAGAGAATGGCCTATCAGACAAATAGATTCTTCCTCTTCTATCGATTTTTTAAACCATGATTTCAATTCTGTTTCATCTCGAAGATGCTTTTCATACGGATTTAGAAAACAGACCTGCAAATCTAGCTCTTGAAGAAAATCCTTGCTATGATAAACATTGCTTCCCAGACCGCCAATAAAAAATATCTTCATTCTCTACTTAATACTATGCTTATTCATCTTTTGTTCAAAGATAGTCGTGATAATCTGACGCAATTCTTCACGTTCTTTTTCTGGAATCTCACCACTTGTTTGAGCTGCAGCGTAGAGTTCAGGGTGTTCAATTGAAATGCGTTTAATCGTACGTGTTGTAGCATGTTTTCTGACAAAAAACGGAATTCGCTTAATCAAGTCTTGTGGGACGAGTGCAAGAATCTTCTCAGCAGTTTCCTTGTCACTAATCTTAGACGTAGTCAACCCCTTCTTAATCATTTCCTGTTCTTTTTCTGTAAAATCTTTTAATTCCATTCGATTAGTCCTCCTATTTTCTTTAAGTTAAATTATATACCAATTGTAGCAAGACGACAAATAGTCTGTTTATAAAATACTCTCGATACTACAATTTTCCTGTCGCTCATAATTGCTCTTTAATGAAAAATCACAAATCCTTTTGGAGAGATGACAAGCTGATTCTCCAATTCTTGGCAATTGCTTGCTAGTGAAACTGCTTCTTTTTGTAAATGATAATCTTCTTTTGATTGGTTGAAAATGGCTTTGAGGACTTGGTTATCGTAATTCCATTGCAAGGTTAGTACATCAGCTTTGATTTCTTGGAGACTATACTTGCCATGCTGAATGATTGCTGACACATGTTTCCGAATCTTGATTAGCTTCTTCATAAAGTTCAGCATCTCATTATCACTTGATACGCGTTCCCAAGGCATACAACGGCGACAATCTGGGTCTGGACCGCCAGTCAAAGCTAGCTCAGTTCCGTAATAGATACACGGTGTTCCTTTTTGTAAAAAGAGAAAGGCTAAGGCTGACTTGACAAGTTGAACGTCTTCATTGGATGTCCACAAGATTCGTTCTGTATCATGCGAATCCAAGAGATTAAACATCACTTCTGAAATCTGCTGTTTGTAATACATAGACTGACCACTGATTTCATCGATGAACTGGTTCGTCTTCTTAACACTTCGTAAGAAATAGTCCTTGATACTATCAGATAAAGGATAATTCATGACTGCATGGAACTCATCGCCATTTAACCAAGGCTGAGACGTATGCCAGATTTCTCCAAGGATATAAAGATCAGGCTTTTTAGCTAAAACTGCCTTCCGAAAATCCCTCCAAAACTGATGGTCAATCTCATTAGCCACATCCAAACGCCAAGCATCGATATCAAACTCTTCAATCCAATAAGTCGCAACCTTTAAAAGATAATCCTTGACCTCTGGATTGGCTGTATTTAGCTTAGGCATATAGTCCTCAAAACCAAAAGCGTGATAAGGTAGCTCCCTCTTATTAGCAAACTTATCAGTCGTCACTGGGAATTGTTGGATATGGAACCAATGCCTATAATCAGATTGCTCACCATTTTCGACAACATCTTGCCATTGAGGAGATTGCGAACCAATATGGTTAAATACTGCATCCAGCATGATTTTCATGCCACGCTGATGAGCTTGCTCAATCAACTCCCGAAAGCTTTCCTTGTCTCCAAAATGACGGTCAATTTCAAAGTAATCCGTCGTATTATACTTGTGATTGCTCGTAGATTCAAAGATAGGACAAAGATAAAGTCCAGTAATGCCCAAGTCTTGCAAGTAATCCAGATGGTCAATAATCCCCTGTAAATCACCACCAAAGAAATCATCACTCTTAGGTGTGACAGATGAATCCCAATCTAAAGTCCCTTCTGGGTTTAATCGAGCATTTCCATTAGCAAATCTTTCAGGGAATATCTGATACCATACCGTATTTGAAACCCAGTCGGGAACCGGACAGGCATCAATCTCATGTATATAAGGCAACTTAAATCCATTCCCAATAGCATGAAGATTTTCTAGAGAATTTTCCACGCAGCCTTTATCGCCGTACAAAATGCTCTGGCCCTCTGTATCCGTGAGTTCAAAGAGATATTGGATCCGTGCAAAATCAACGGACACTTCAACCTGCCAATAGTCAAATAAAGCGTCAGAAGTCAGCTTAGCCATTTCCTTTGTATCTTGATAAAACTCCTCCATAAAGATAAAAGGATCACCGTAATGCAAGTTGATGCTTTTAATGTCCCCTTTCTTAGTTCGAATCCGAATATGAAGTTTCTTATCCTTATAAAGATAGGCAAACTCAGACTCTGGCCTATGGTAAATAGCACTTAATTCCATTAACTTGTCTCCTAAATTTTCAATCCATTTTTACGCAAACGTTTTCAAAATCAATAAATCCAGTATACTATTTTTGTAAACTATTTGCAAGAATAGTCCATTTTTAAAAGAACTATCTTTTTAAGTATACAAAAAAGCCTCAAAAAGGCTTTATCTATATACTATTCCTCTTTCGGTTTTGAAAATACTTCAATATGTTGGCCCAGTACCTTAATCTCTACAGGTAGGTCATCTGACTTATCGCCGTCAACGTCTGACTCCAATTCACTATCAGAGGAGATTTTAATATTGCGAGCTTTAATATATTCGATATTATCATTTGCGACAACATCGCCTTTCAATAAATCAGGAATAACGGATAATTTGGAGAACAGAGACGCATCTTTTAAAATCAAAATATTGGCATAGCCGTCTTTATTCTCTTCAAAAATTTTCTTATCAGCGAAGTAATTTGTCAAGAGAACCAAAACATGGCTAGCTTCACCAACATAATTTCCATTTTCTGTCTCAACCTTAATGTTAAAGACCTGATCCGTCATGACAGACTTCATGGTATTTACAGCATAGGCTAAAATACCAAATTTTGTCTTATCCTCGATTTCAACATTGTGAATCGCCTCAGGAAGAGAACCGATACTAAAGATATAACCAAAATAGTTATCATTTGCTTTACCGATATCAATCTTGTTGGTTAAATCAAAATCGAGTTCATCAATAGCGCCATCGATGTCTTGATTGATTTCCAAAAGTTTTGTAATGAGATTACCCGTCCCACCAGGGATAATACCTAACTTAGGAACGTATTCTCTCTCAGCAATACCCGAAATAACTTCGTTGACAGTCCCATCTCCACCAAACACAACCACTGCATCGTACTGCTCACGAGAAGCTTCCTCAGCAAAATGTGTTGCATCCAGCGCCTTTTCGGTAATTTTGGTTTCCACGTGCTCAAAATATTCTTTTGCTTTATTTTCCAGCTTATCTTTGTAATCCAAAGCCTTCTCGCCACCAGAAGTAGGGTTGATAATTAACATTGCCTTTTTCATTGATTTTCTCCTTAATATTCGTTAGAAATCTTTATATTTCATTATATGAAACTAAATGTAACCCTATTATACACTGAAAATACAGAAAAGAGAAATCTGACGTACTGGAGATTAATACGCTTTTATTCTATTTTCCCATCGCATAACTACATCCTTTAAGTGGTCATCCAAGCAAAAATAGGCCTTATCCTTTATCCAATCAAGAATACCATAAGCTGCCTCTGCTATGCTACCAGTGATTGCAGCAAGTGTATCACTGTCACCACCAAGTGAGATAGCGTTTCTTATCGCATCTTCGAAGTCTCGACTTTCAAGAAAGGCAAGAATGGCTTGAGGGACAGTTTCCTGACATGTTTCATTAAAACGGTATGTAGGGCGAATCTCATCTAAAGTTTGAGATAAATTGTAGCTGTATTCCTTCTCTATATAATCCTTAATCCGTCTTTTACACTCTGTATGATTGTCATTAATTGGTTGCTCGTATTCTCTACAATAACCACCAAAGTAAAAACGACATAGAAAAATAGCATCAGCTGTAGCCATAGCACCTTTGACACCTTCTGGATGATTATGAGTTACCTCTGCAGAAAGGCTCGCAAGTTCTCTAGATGATGGCCACATTCCGGTTCTATCATAAAAACTACAGTCCATAGACCAAGCGCATGGAGAAACACGCATAGCCGAACCATTCCCAAAGCTATTGTAAGGCTCACGGTTATCGCTTTTTAGCCATGCATTAAACCGAGCACCGTAATCAGCATTCGGATACATTCTGCCATATTTCTTCATCGCGTCAATGAAGTCGTCTTTTTGTCCACCATTCATAATTGCTTCTGCAATAGCACAGGTCATAACCGTATCATCCGTGAAAAAACAGTCCTTCCGAAATAAAGGAAAGTCCTTTGTTTTGATATTGTTCCATTCGTAAACAGAACCGACAATATCTCCAACGATTGCTCCGAGCATGAGATACCTCCTTTTATAGTATTCTTCAATCCCTTACATCAATCCTCCCACCTCTTCTTTTACATATCCTTCTACATCTTCAATTTCTACAAACATTGGGTCTAAGTGACATAAGAAATGCCAATCCTCGCTCCCTTTTTTTCTGTAAAGAATCGCTTCACCGTCTTCACTTCCGAAAAAGCTTCTGTCGATTTCATATCCGTGGCTTTCTAAGAAGTCTTTTGCTTTACGATAGTTCGTTTCTCTTGTTTCGACATAGGCTTTAACTTCATCGTTGTTAACAACATATGCATCGATTTTTGAATATCCTTCGATTATTCTATCGTTTTTGAGGGATAAATTTGAAATCTCTTTCCAAATAATGTCTACATTTTCCTCAGGATCGAACATAAATTTAGATAAAGGAACAATGTTTCCGTTAAAAATAATTTCCATATAATCCGGTATGTTTTTAGGATTAAAATACTCCACTTCAAAACCAGCTTCTGTTTCTAAAGTATATCCAGGGATTTGTGCTACAAAAGTTTTTCCATCTTCTATGGAATCAAATGCGACTAAATCTTTAGAATAATCATTTTGGTACAATTCCAATATAACCATTGATAATCTCTCCATTTTCATTATCAGGCTAATGTAAATAATCACGTCACCTGATCAATTCAGGCGCTCTGTATTATCTTATCATATTTCCTACTTACTTTACGAGTCCTATACCCAGAACACACCTTATCAAACTTCGGTCTCACCTCGTCGCATTGGCTGAACATCTACTTTTACTTCTCTGATGCTTCAACTCGTACAAGCAGTGGTACCGCCTCAACATGATGCGTCTGTGGGACTCAAAAGGCTTGGGGAACCTTTTGAGGATTAACTACGTTTCTCCAACAAGCTTACACACTCCACGTGCGTTGTTTTCTTTATTTGTACACTTTTTTTCGTCATTGTTTACGGCGTTAAAACACAATTTATCATTATCTATTTTAGCATTCTTTCTTTTAGATTTGTAAGATTTTGCATCTTTAATCGAAGAATCTCCCGTTTTAAAAATTATAGTCAACATTGCTGGATCAATTTCTCCATCAGAATTTATTCCACCTACTATGATTTTTTCAACGATACTCTCAAAAATATCCTTATCAAACTCCGTCAAAGTCTTTTGTGAAGTTAAAATTTCTTTAAAATTCTCTAATCTACTTTTTATATAAACTTCTGATTTTAAAGTTACTTCTAGGTTTACTTTTTCTTCTAAAAGTTTTTCTTTCTCAATTTGTATTTGATTGAATTTATCTTCATATACAGAATCACTAATTTTTCCATCAAGATTCATTGAAACTAATTTTTCTTCTTTTTTGTACAACGAATTTAATTTACTAACTATCTTATTCAGCTCCACTTTTAAAGTATCGTCAGTAAGCTCTTCTTTTATAATTTCAAGAAAGTCTTCAGTTAGGTTATTATTTTCATAAAACAACTGTTGGTAGCTCTGTAAAAAAGCATTTTCTATTGCTTTTTCCTCTATTCCTTTACTATGAATACAATACTTTTTACCTTTCTTTATAGATGTTGTACAGTGCCAGATAATCTTTTTGTACTCTGAACTAGAATGCCAACTTCTTCGAGACAGAACGGTACCACAAAAACCACATTCCAATCTACTACTAAAAGGATACATTCTTGAATATCTTTCTCGTTTCCCTTTTGTATTTGCTATGGTTTTCTTGTTACCTGCTCTTCGTAATCGAATTTCTTGCGCCTGTGTAAAAGTTTCCGGACTAATTATTGCATCATGATTATTTTTAATGTAGTATTTATCTTCTTCACCGAAATTAATCAAACGTCTCTTACTAATGGGGTCAACCGTGAAAGTTTTTCCCATTAGAATATCACCTTTATACTTCTCGTTTTTAATAATTCCTAAAACTGTTGTATCTTGCCAGTGATCAAGACCTCTCGGAGTTTTATAACCTAGTTCATCCAGTTCTCTAGCTATTGCCTTACCCCCAATACCATCAATGTATCTTTCAAAAATATAACGTACTATCTTGGCTTCTTTTTCATTTATTGATATTGACTTTGTATCTTGATTATAGTCATAACCAAGACAACCTTGAAAACCAATAAGTTCTCCACGTTGCATCTTCATTTTTAAACCTTTTTTAACATGGGCAGATGTATTTTCAACTTCCTGTTGAGCCACTGAACTTAATATCGTTAATAGTAACTCACCATCCATAGTTAAAGTATCAATGTTTTCTTCTTCGAAAAAAACTCCAATTTGTTTATCTTTAAGCAAACGAACATATTTGAGAGTATCTAATGTATTTCTAGCAAAGCGAGCAATGGCTTTGGTAATGATATAGTCTATTTTTCCATCAAGGCAATCTGAAATCAATCTTTGAAAATCTTGTCTTTTTCCAACTTGAGTTCCTGAAATCCCTTCATCAGCATAAATGTCAACCAAAATCCAATCTTGGTGCTGTGATATATACTCTCTATAATGACGAACTTGAGAATCATAGATATTTTTTTGATCATCACTATCGGAACTAACACGACAATATGCTGCTACTCTCCTCGATAAAGAACCACTATTATCATTTCTTCTAGTTACTAAAGGATTTGCTTTTATAATTTCAACGTTGTTTGACATGGCTTAACCTCCTATTTCTCTGCATTTATTTTACCGCAACCAATAAAAAAGGTCAGCTAATTTGTGTATATTTTACGCAGTTTCAGCTTTATTTTTTCATATTCTTTTTCGCTAATAAGTTTTTTTAAGAATAATAGATTTAGCATCTCTAGCTCGACTATATAATTTTCTAAATTTGATTTCAAAAAATCACTTCCCTTTTATCTTTTATCAATCTCCTCCATGGCATGACTGATGAAGTCATCATAAGAATCTCACTTGCTGCTCTTTTACGGTGGCAGCCTGAACGGTCAGAAGTATCATTGTATATCATTTGTATCATGGCATATAAAGTATCGCTCTATTTTATTGATGGTTTTAAAATCGCTCTTATCATGGCGAGCCATTCAAATCTGCTCCACAAATGAGGAAAGTACCATTTTGGACTATTCAATTGTCAATGTGCTTTCTTAACCTACTACTTTTTGGAGTAATGGTCTTCTTTATTATCCACTCGACCTACAAGGTAATCTAGACTCACCTTATAAAAATCTGCAAGTTTGATAAGGTCATTTATAGAGAGTAGCCTGCTACCAGCTTCCATTTTAGAATAAGATGATCTTGTACAATTCAAAACGATTTTCGCAATATATTCTTGTGTCAAATCATCATCTTCACGTAAATCTCTAATCCTTTTCAACATTTGTTGTCTCCTAAAACAAGTATAATATAGTTATTTTCTTATTTTTAAATATGTGACAAATTGGCACATGAAACTATTCTATATATACTTTTTAGGAAACTGTTTACTCTAAATGTATCTCATTTTCCTCAATAGATTTCATATTTTGTTTTTTCTTATATTTCTTTATTGTTTTATTAAACATTTCAAATAAATTTATTGCTTCTCTATGTTGTTCCTTCAGTTTTTCAATTCTTCCTTTATAGAAGTATAAATCCTTCTCTATTATATCTACTGAACTTTTACCTTGAATACTATTTTCTAAATTGCTAGAACTATTTGTCGTATCATTCAACAATACTTCTTCTAAATTAGTTAAATCATTAATTTTATTTTGAACTTGTTGAATCATATTCTCTAGATATGATATTTGGGCAATGAAATCATTTGTTATATCTTCAAAATCATTCGGACTATTTTCCTCAGATATAAGAAAATCTAATTGTTCTATTTTTTCTTTAATTTTGCTTAGAGGAATTCTTCTATACATATACTGCGGTTCATACTGAACATTAAATTGCCTAATCAAAGTTTTACCTTTCATAAAGCGATTTTTTTCTGCTGAATCTTTATGATATACATAGTAAGAACTAGTTTCTCTGAGAAATACTTTAACTTTTTCTTCTTCCATATTGATTTGAATATTTGGTACAAAAATAAGTCCTTCTTGTCGGATACCAAACTGTACCTTAATGTAAATTCCATCGTCTACTACTTCTTCTATTTGATTAAGATTCAACTCTACTTCAAACTCATGAACAGTATCCCTATTTCTCTTGAAATCTTGATAGGATTTCCATAACACCTCTTCTGTCGGCAACTCTTTTTCTTTAATTAGCTTTTCTTTATTGTAAAGTTCAACTAAATTTTTATTATCTAAGACAAAAGTTTCATTTTTGTTATTAAAATAGTCTTGAAAATAACTAACACTGTACTGATTCGTTTTTCCCAATTCCTGCTCTGAAAGCTTAATCCCATTAAATTCAAATAGAACATGTTTTTCTTTCGGAATTATTTTTAAGTCAAAAAATTCTGCTTGTTGAATCAATTCATTCATATTCTTCATTTTCGGAAGTAGAAATTCTAAGATGTTTATAATTTCCCTTTGAACAAACTTTTGCTTAAAATAAGTTTCATTATAAGGTTGTTTTCTATTCAATTTATCATCACGTATGACTTGTTTCATATTTGAATCAGTCATAAAAAAAGTAACATGCTTGTGTCTAAAATCAATTTTTAAATGTAAAGCTTTTGCTTTTTTCCTGAAATCTTCAAAATTTTTCGAGTTCTCTATTAGAAAATATACTCGTTGTTTTATTTCATATTTGTAATTGGTTTTTCGATAAACTTCATACTGACGATGCGAATAACGATTTTCTATAATCTTTGCACCTGCAATTTTTGAGAGACGATCTGAAACCATTCGTAGATTACGTTCTGACTTATAATTCCATAGAAACTTTTTATCAGAATTCTGATCAATTGAATTTAGAATGATGTGATTGTGGATATGACCTTTATCGACATGTGTTGCTACGATAAAACGAAATCTACCTCCTGTCAACTCTTTAACTGTCTCATAACCAATCCGATTGATTTGTTCGGGAGTAAGATGGTCATCTGGAGCAAAAGACTGAATGATATGATGAGAATGAATTTTTCGTTGATTTACTTCTTGCCTATCATGACGAAATTCATAAAGACCATCATTACTTAAAAAATTATCATTGTACATCTTCACTAGTTCTTTATAACTAGGAAAATCTAAATAATTTCTCATACCAAAATCTGAAACTAGTGCTAGATTTTTTGTTTTACTTGGATTCAAAATATATTTGATTAGTTTACTACGATAATTTTTTCCATGAATCGCAAAGTGTTTAGTGATGACCATAAAATTTCCTCAATTTTTCAGATTGAATAAGAAAATCTTTCTCCACTTCTACTATTAACTCTTCTATACCTTTTCTCAATTCATTTAACTCAACTTCCGTTATTAAATTCGAATAATTTATGCTTCTGGCTATTTGATTAATATTATTTCCGATTCGTTTTAATTCAAAAATCAAATTTTGATAACCAGTTGTATCAATGGTGATGAAATTCATGCCAGGGTCAAGTAGGGTTCGTCGAGCATATTCTGAAAAGGATAAGCAGTTACTTTTTGAGATATTTTCATTTAATTTGACTAATTCGAGATCAGATAAAAAGACTTTTTTTAAATTTGTTCTATATCGGTGCTCCACTCTACTACCTCATGTATTTGTTACTAAAATCTTCACTAAGAGGACTTGTTTTTTCTACCTCTTTAATTAATTCTTGAATACAAGTTAACAGAATAGAAACATGTTCTTGAGTAACCTGATGATTTATTTTAGCAATTATTAATATTTCATGAACATCACGGCTAATTTGTTCCAACTTTTGATTTTTCCAAAGGTTGAACCATTTTTCCATCTGTTTTTGTCCATCAGACAATAGTAAGCTTTTACGGAGAAAATCAGAAAAATTATCCTCTCTTTTCTCTCTCATTAAATCTAGTATTTGTTTTTCTTCCGTTTCTGTTAAGCGAAATTGTTTCCGAATACTACGTATATCTCTTTTCATGTGACTTTTCCTCCCTCATTGATACCTGTACTGACAATGTTAGCTTACAGACACTGTCGGTACATTTTACAAAATAGATTCAACATTTTTGTAAGGCTTTGCGAGCTCAGATATTGTGTCCACAATATCTCAAAAATCATATCGCCTGCCATTTCAAACCTCACGGTTCAAAAAACAAACGATATGAAAATGTGGTGGCACGCCCCCAAACCCCCAAGATAAATCTAAATTAAAAAAAGTATAACAAATATTTTTTGATAAAATTATCACAGAAAAAAGAGCCCTGTCGGACTCTTACAAACTAAAACAATGTCTTTGATATTCATACTGCCTAATCCCACTACTATCTTTGTTCATCTTGATAGAAAAAACAAAGTAATGATCACGATTATCTAAAGATTTACTTTTGTTAAGTTTAAAATAATGTTTTTGAGACATAGCCATGGTGCGTAAAATATCATCAGTGATAAATGTTAATGGTATGTCTAAAGCAGAATACTTGTAAAAATCTGACTCAAACCGTAAATAAGAATCAGAAAAATAATCTAGCTGCAATTTATCATCATATAATTCTTTACGATTCATATAAATCTACCCCTTCTATCTGTATATCGAGTATATCTTCCCATTTTAAGCGAAAAAAACCAAAGTCTGATTTAATGGATATAGACTCTCTCCCCATCTCTTTAACAATACCCGAGACTACTTTTCTTCTATTTGAGAGCTTACAAACAAAAGTTGCTGGGAATGCATTCGTATAAAGTTGACGAACAAATAGAACTTTCTCTTCCGTTGATAGGGAAATGGAGATATCTTCTCTATTTTTTCTTCCCAAAGAGAACTTGAATGTTCTGACAAAAAGAATCCCATCCACTTAGCCATCCCACGGTCTTGATACTCTCTTGCAGACAAAAAAGGTAAATAAGAACGATTCATCATTTTAGTCCATCTAATCCTCCAGCTGAATGACCACCAATGAGTTTACTTCTTGCAATTGTTCTGGAAGCCTGATCCAGGGCATTCCCTTTCAATAATGAAGTAAAACCAAATTCTGTTCGAATAGCATCGATTGCGGACTGGAGCCTTTCTTCTTTTTCTATTTTCTCAACATCATCAAATAATGAAATCAATCCAAATGATTCATCTACTAAACCTGAATAGCTCACTGCAACACTTCTGATAGCTCCTGAAGTATATTTAGTGTGAAATAACTTTAAAACATAGTTTGTCAGTAGTGCTGTTTGATTAGTTGGTTCAATCTTCATTTGAGTATGAATAGATCGTTTCTGTTCCACTTTAGAATACCCTAAGTGTATAGAAACTACAGTTGCTTTCTTACCAGCTCTTCTCAATCTAACAGCAACTTGTTCTGCCATCTCACGAAGTATGATCTCAATATCTCTTTGTTTGACATAATCTCTAGGTAAAACTTGAGAGTTCCCTATCCCTTTTGACTTTGGCTTATAAGGTTTATGAACATTACTTTCATCAATCCCATTAGCATGAAACCATAACTCTAAGCCCATGATACCAAGCTCTTTTTTAATCAAGTCAGGATTAGCTTGTGCCAATTCTTTAATCGAAAAGATGCCTAAACTATGTAATCTTTTCTCCATACGATTCCCAATTCCCCAGAAATCTGTCATTTTAGGGATAGACCATACTTTCTTTTCAACATCTTCATAGGACCAATTGGCTCTCATTGTCGGAGTCTTTTTAGCTTCATTATCTAGTGCTAACTTAGCTAATAAGGGATTGGCATTAGACATACCTACCGTTGAATAGATTCCTGTTTTTCTCCAAATCTTTTTTTGAATAGCAGCTGAGATGATGTCTAACTTATCTTTTCGACTAATACTTTTATTAGGCACAAAGTAATTTAATGAACTGGTTAAATCGATAAATCCTTCATCAATTGAGTAGGGATAAATATCGTCTGGTGCTGCAAAATCTTGAAAGATTTTTTGAATCTCCATATTGACTGCAATATAAGTATCCATTCTCGGAGGAACAATCACTGTTGATTTTGCCCAGTCCTCTATATAACGGACATAGTCTATCGTTGTCGGCAAACCTTGTTTTCTAGCATTATAGTAAGAGAACTTTCTAGTCTTTACATCAAATGGTAAATCATAGGAACGTCCAATATTTGATTTCCCAAATACCTTCTTAAACATAGGAGAGGAAGCAAGGATTAACCCAGCAGAATTATCTGCTCGACTCATAACACAAAGTGAAGTCTTAAGTGGATGCAGGCCTCTATCTACACACTCTACACTTGCATAAAAAGATTTCATATCAATAAAGGCAATATCGCTTTTAGGTTCGAGACTATAATCAAACCAAGTCATACTCAGTCCTCTAAAGGCATAAAGTTTCCAACAATTTTCCCTATGATACGAGGATTCTCATCATAAGGCGCAAACTTATCTGAATAGTTCCGATTGAGTGAAACTAAACGTAGCCCATTTTCTTCACGATACACTTTCTTGATATAGGTTTGACCATCCCAATCTATGGCATAGATAGCTCCATCATAATCAAATCCTGTTTGCTTAATAAGGGCGACAGAACCATTTTCATATGTTGGTTCCATCGAATTACCAAACACCCATGATGCAAAGTCATAATCAAATTGGTGATTAAAGTAAACTGTATCGTAATTACCATCATCAAAATAAGCTGTTCCTGTACCAGCTGATAATTTTTCGTAGACCTTATAAGCAAAACGCTCAGGAATGTCTACAACCTTCGCATTCTGTTTGTTCAACAATTCTGTAGCATAATGAAGTGTCGCTTCTTGATTCTTCTCACTTAGCTTAAGATAGGTTTCAACTATTTCATACTCTGATTCAAAATATCGAGGATCTACATTCAAAATCTCACTCAATTTGCTTAGATTATTTTGATTAGGTTTTGTTTTACCTAATTCCCAATTAAAGTACGAAGCTCTACTAATTCCTAAACTAGAAGCAAGTTGAGATTGAGATAAGCCCTGACTCTCTCTTTTTTCTTTTAATTTAGTAGGTGAAAACATCTTTTCTCCTTTGTAAGTTTATTAACTAACAAAAGAATACCATAGCTTCTTGAAAAAATCAAGAGTTTAATAACCCCCAAAGATTTAATTCCAAGATACAATTTTAGCTATTTTGTCAAAGAACATAAAATAAAAAGAATGCTGATACATCAACATTCTTTTTTATAACCCCATTGATAAAATGATATGTTTCCTCCAATTAACAAACAGCTATAATTTTGTAATTACCAAAATATTTTAATAGGGCTATGAATTGTTTTTAATAACTCAGTAGAATTTGCTAGATCTGATATCCTACTAAAATCTTTACGAGCTTGTTCAGATAAAATAATTCCCCCTGGCAATAATTCGCGACTAAAGAATTCATAAAAATATCTGAAAGATTGAGTAAATGCAACACCATCTAATTTCATTTCAGATACTATTTTACTAACTAGACTATAAGCTTGGAAATATTGTTGTTGAGGTAAGTTCATTTCTTTAAAGCTAGTTTCAAATTTTACGATTGCATCTAAACATTGATTTCTAAACTGTTGATTCATTTCGATACTCCTTCATTACTATAACATCCTGCTATTATCACAGCCATTTCTGATACAATACAATTTTCTACTTGAAATTCCGAGAGTTCCAATTCAATTTCGTATATAGATAATCATTCCTACAAATAATATTATCCGAAAACATTCAAATGATAACTACAATCCAATATGGAATGTCTCCTACAATATCATAAATGACACACAAATTACGTGATTTAATATAAAATTTAAAAATCTGAATTGTTTTTAATATTTTTATACTCTCTAAAAACACCTCTATAATACATACTCAAACCTAATATAGCAATAAATTTATGAATAATAGTATTTGATTCGAATAAAATGTTAATGGCTATCCCAGTCATTATAAAACTAATTGCAATTATTAAACGATGCTTCATCTGTACCTCAACTTTCTATATCTCCAGTTCTTCCCAAAAAGCTTATAATAGCTCCACCATGTCCTCCTAAAGCAACAATACCTTCTCAAAGCATGAAAGTCCACCTTCAATGCTGGACAATATTACTTCAAATTGTTTCATCATGAATACTTCCTTAGATTTATATAAAAAATTTTTTGTCTTGTTAAAAACTTAGTAAGTTTTTTCTGCTCATTTTCCTTATCTCGTTATACCAAAAGAAATTAATCCTTGAGCTAGATTTTTACTCAATTGTCCATATGTGGCAATTTCTTTATAAAATGTCGCAACCTTTGGGCTCATTGATTTGTGACTATGAATCCCATTAACAGCCTGCTGACGAAGAGCTTCTGCCAATCCCATGACAACTCTCTGCTCATTTTTTGTATTCTCTAATAGAGTTTTATAACGTAATAAAATATCTCGTTCATTTTTATAAATATCTGTATCTAAAATCAAATTATAAATCTTATTGAGAATTTCTTCTGTTCTCTTATCCATAAATTATCCTCTATAACCCGCAAGACAATAGTTCCTACCCAATGATGATATCCAACCATTAGCCATGACATCTTTAGTTGACTCAAAATCACACTTAGTTACAATACCCCCATTCTCAATTTGGAAATTAATAAATGAAACATTGTCCAAACATGTAATGACGCGAAAAAGTATCGTCAACAAAACCTTATAAAGTTCCCTTTTGGTTCATTCCTTTTAAACCTATACAAATCAATAGTAGAGTGGCTATGATATCAACAATATCTTGTGACTTTAGTAAAGACAAGACTCCTAGAGAAATAATGTAAAATATACTAATTACTTTTCTCGTTATCAACAAAAACTCCCTGTCGCTAGCCCGCCTGTTGAAATCGCAAATGCAACACCAACAGGACCAGTAAATGCAGTTAGACCTACTAATACTCCACAAGTAGGATTTAATCCATCAGAGTACTCTTGTAAATCACTGTTTTTTAGAATTGAAAACTGACTCATTGTACTATTCATTGTCCATCCTCTCTTTTTAGCAAATTCGCATAGCTGTAGCACCACATATAATCGCAGCTCCAGCGTATAAAAGGCCTATCTCAGTCATCCCTGCCCTACCTGAAATACATGCCAAATCATTTTTATCTCCTTCAACACAACAATAGAAAGAGCATCAACTTTAAGCACATTAACTTATTCCATTGTTTTTGTATCCATGATGAATATCTCGTATATAATAGAAATCTTTTGTCAGATTATAACCTTGACAAGTTCAGTATAGCAAAACAAAATCGATTTTTATCACAAAGTATTTACATGTTGCTAACTCAACTTATCTTCAAATTTAAATAGACACATTATCGGAGTTATCAAAAAGTCTTGAAAAAGTCCAGAATGATTATAATCTGATTACCCAAAATATGATTTAGACATAATTAGTTAATATCATTCTGCATTACTAGTTTAATTTGATACAGTGCAAATCGAAAAATTAATAGCAATAATAAAAAGCCATTTCCAAAAAACAAGAAATACATTGCTAAATCACTCTTTAAATAGTATAGAAACCAAATAAGCATCCAAAGTATGCTCATTTTTATAAAGATATTACTTACTATCCATTCAATCTTTAGCAAGAGATAATTAACTATGTTCATTATAACAATCTCCATATTTCCATCCTCATCATATCTATAGCTCAATCACTTTACTACTATGTCTCAAAATAATTTATTATTATTATATACTATAAGTAAAACGCTAACTCATTCTTTTTTTGAAATATGTAATTCGATATTATTCGAGCAAATAATGTATCCTACTGTGAATAATACTACAAATATATGAGTATAAAATAATACAGATGACGACTTATAACCATCTATAACGACAAAAATAATTGATAATAGTAACAGAAAAAATGTAGGTGCTAAAATCTTTTTAATAAATTGCTTGTATCGATTAAAGCATAGTTCAAAACTAATGTTTCCTCTCTTCTTATTATGCGTTAATAAGTGAATCAGCAACTCAAAAAACACACTACCTACAGAAAGAACTAAAACTTCGCTTATTGGAACATTTAGAACTATTCCAATCGCACCTATTATAAAAAAAGATATAAAAAGAGCTAAAATTAGCCTAAATTCACCACTTTCCATCAACTAACCCCTTTTCTATAAAAATCTAGCGATAGCCCATATAGCTGTGCAATATTGTGCTCATAAAACACCTCCAGCCCAAGTTCCAGCTCTTGGTGCAACCAAACTACCAATCATTGCTCCTGCTAATGTGCAAACTTCCCCTGCACTAGCTGTTCCTCCCTCAATACTAGACAACATTTCGGTATCCAAAACATCAAATTGAATCGTTGTCTTTGTTTCCATGGGGAATACCTCCATATTAATTTTTATTATTTTTGTCGGATTGCAATTTTGACAAGTTCAGTATAGCAGAACAACAGAGATTTTTACCGCTAAGTCTTAAAATGTACGATTTTCATCACGAAACGTATTTTTTCATGATTTGTAACCTTTCAAGATTAAAAATAAGCCATTTTAAAATTTGTTCCACAAATAGCTGCTAGATATTGTGAAGTCGTCACTCTAGCTTTTTGGCCAAGTTTTATTATTATGACTATTTCCTAGCTCATTTACAGGAACTAGATAAAAAATAATGTATATAAAGTCATAACAAAAGAGTCCCCCTTAAAATATTCTATAGAATATTTTAAGGGGGACTCTTTTAAAGTTCTATTTCCAAAATCTGTGTAAAGACATAATT
>WIJN01000025.1:0-19298 GCA_009496085.1 Streptococcus mitis
CTTTAGCAAGCAGTTTTTCAGCCTTTTCTTTAGCTTCCTGTTCAGCTTTTTGTGCAAGCTTTTTAAAAGTATGTAAATCTTTGATCGGATTTGTTTCTCCTGGTACATACTCGAAGCCATGCGCCCTTGCTTTATCAATGAAAATCTGCTTGGATTCGCTGAGGAAGTGGGTATATACATCTGCACTTGCGCTCATAAATGCTTTTCTATCTGCTTGGAGGGGTTCAAGTCCTGCCTTTTTACGCCTACGATTTTCTTTCTCAAATTCGCTTTTTGCCTTGCTTGTAGCTTGCATTTTCTCGTAAAAATCGCCGTCCAAGTCCTGAGCGATTGCACGTGTAGTGCGAGGTTGTAGCCGTAGACCTTTCTCGACACCTTCTGCCATCCCAAAGAAGTTCATATGGAGGTGTGGAGCGCCTTTCTCGTCATAATGCGCAACTGCATTAAAGACATAAAGGTGTTTATGTTTGGCTTGGAACTCTTCTAAAAACTCTTTAAAAATTGCGTCAGATTCCTGTTTTTTGTACTGGATAAAAGCTCCTTCTGCTTTTTCATGATCTTTATAGTGGTCGTGGAAACTTTGGTGGATATTATCCCACATCTCTTTATTTCCAATAGTAAGAATCACTTCATCTTGAAGATTATAAGTGGTATTTCCCTTTTTCTTTCCTTTTGCCTTGTCCACTTTCTCTTTAATGTATTCATAATAATCATCTATGCGCCTGCTCTTTTTCTTTTGTTTCTCGTTATATTCTTTTAAAGCTTCTCCAAATGCCTTTTCGTATGCCTGCTTTATATCTTCCTTGATCAAAGTGGTATTGTATTGGCTCAGGCTTCTATCTATGTGCTTATTTGTTGTTTGCCCCCATTCCTTTTCGTCAAAACTGCGGTTGTTGTGTTTCAAATTCATCAGTTTATCATTGTGTTTTAGCGATAGTGTTGACTTCATTTTTTACATCCTCTTTCTAGAATTTTTTATTTTCAAAGTTATTATGCCATTTTTTTCAAAAAAATTAGGATCAACTGGCGAATGGAAATAAAAAAGTTTTAGAAATATTGGTTTAAAGTTTTTTTAGAGAAATTTTAGAAATGGAAAAGATAAAAATCACGATTTTTGAAAAAATGATAGGCAGATGAAGCCCATATTTTTACGTTTTATTGGTTTACTATATAAGTCCATTTATTGCTATTTTATGGATTTGTACAATGTCCATAAAAAGATACTTTATGGATTGATATAGTTGTCCATTTTTTGTTGAAAATATGGTATATAACTTGTCCATAAACCACGGGAATATGGACACGTAATAAGTCCATTAAATCTAGACCAATGAATGGAACATATTATAAAAGGGCTTCGCCAGCTATTGTCGTCTTACGCCGACCGACCGCCGAAACGGTCGAAAGGCGAGCGCTACCGCTATTCTCGCCGTCTCACACTCCCTAAAATGGAGAAAAATTTGCAGTTCCTAGCACTCGCCCAGAGGGCAGTTTTGTTACTTTTTCAAAAGTAACGTTTTTTTCGTGTCGCCCCTGCGGGCCAAAACGGAAAACGCTCCTAGCGGAGTGCAAGGGAGAGCCCTCTTGGTCTATAGACCAATTCACCCCCTGCGACCGAATCGCGGTCGCCTGACCGTCGAAACGGTCAGAGGTCGGTGCGCGATTCGCACCGATTTCGCGAACAACGCGAAAATAGATTTGTCTAACAGAAAAAAGAAATGCCCATATAGACATCTCTTTTTTCTGTTAGAGCAATCTAAACAATCTTAGAATTACAAATACTAAGTTGTATACTAAAGTGATAGAATATAGCGTTTTTCTATACTTATAGATCACATCTAATTTCTTTGCCATTTTAAACATGCAATCGCCTCCATTTCTATAGAATTTCTATATTTATATTTTACCTAGATTTCAATGAAAACGACTTATTAATTTAAAAAAATTAAAGATACCTTTCAGAAAATAATGGCAAAAAAATGGAGGCTGAAGCCTCTATTTTTGAATTTTATAGATAGATTGGGCCAAGCCAATTCCAGTATGTATTGACAGATACTTGGTTATCTTCTTCATCTTCCCAAACGTCTGTAACATTCAACAAGTATTCTAGTTCTTTGTTTTCTGCTAACATATCTACCACTCCTTTTTAGATATTATATCACAACGTTTCACTTATGCAAAAAAACATAATTAAACTATGGGACATAATTTCTATTTATTTAAATGATAAATCTCTTCTAATTCCAGTAGATTTAAACAATAATTAGCAGTTCCTGTATTTATTGTCTCTCTTGTTTCGCCTTTTACTTTCACAGCTCTAACATCAGCGCACCTTCTTTTAATTGTTTCCTTTTTAGGACGGAGATAGTTTATTTCATTTATCAAAAGATTATAGTATGCAGGATCTGTTGAAAGAATCCCATCCATATTTATTTTCTCTCGATACCTTTCTGGAACAGGAAGCATGTTGTTAATCAGTAAAAAAGCTATCTTATTATCATTCTGGTCATATATAGGCATATTTACATAAGTGCTCCTTTTGTCGGTCTTTGATGTCAATGGAACTAAATAATCAATATCATCAACAGTCAGCATTATTCCGATATAAGGGCGTGTTTTCTTTGAGTTACCAACATATTCTTTATTAAAAGGCACACGTTCATCAATAAGGCGTAATTCATTTAAATAATTTGTATTTATTTTATAAAACTTCATTTCCAATAAGTTCGTCATCTTTTCACCTAAAAAATGGGCTGTCTTGCCGACAACCCAAAATTAAAACTTCCAGTAAGGCTCGGAATCTCCAAAATTAAAACTTCCAGTAAGGCTCGGAATCTCCAAAATTAAAACTTCCAGTAAGGCTCGGAATCTCCAAAAAAGATTAATATCTTTATTTCATTACAATTATAGTACAAAACATGCCATAATGTCAACGACCTCCTTGACTTTTCCTAAAAATCCTTTCATCTTATACAACATTAGTATCACAAAAAGTCTGAAAAACTCCAATTTTTCGGGAAAATACTTTCCTAAAAGAAAGTATCTTAAAAACGCCCAAAACCCTTGGCGCTCTAAAGATTTCTGATGATAGATAATGCACAAAAAAGTCTGAAAAGCCCCCAGAATCATCATCTCAGCACCAAATAAACTCATTTTTTGCATGGTTAAAACAAAAATCGAGGCATCTCTACAAAACTTAAGGGCACAAAAAGTGGAGGTGTTATCCTCCGCTTCATCCTATTTATTTTTTATTCAAAAACTGGTCTACGTAATACTGGAAGTATGTTTTCTTGCCTGTAATCACAACAGCTCGTCCCTCCAATCCATAGCGAAGGTTTTGAGATTGTTTATCTGATAACTCGGTCTCTGCCTCTAGTTTAAAGAAGTTTCCCTGCTCGGTCTTGGTGGCAGTAGTGTCGATACTAGAGATTGTAGAAGTCAGCTTTTGTTGTTTATTCAGGTCATCCAATGTGGTAAAACGAATAACATCGCCTACTTTTAGACTAGCAATGTCTTTAGAAGAAATGTAAGCTGTTATCTTGACCCTCTTTTCGTTTATCAGGAGTGGATAGAGTTGAGCAAGGAGGGTTCCTTCAGGTACAAGTTTAGAACTTGTTTCCTTGGGATTAAGATGGAGAACACCGTCCTCGCTGGCTGTAATGGAGCCTTTTTGTGCGACACCAGCTTGGATTTCCTTACCAGCCTTGGCATCAAGAATTTTCTGTTCAAGGATGGTAAGTTCCTGCCCGACACGAGTCAGCTGCTGAGCTTTGAGGGATTCCAGCTGGCTACCCAGACTCCTCGAATAAGCCTGCTGGGCACCTGATCCCGCATACTGGACACGGTAGCTTGACAAAGTGCCTTCTAGCTGAGCAATCTGGGCATCGACTTGTGCGATAGTCTGGTTTTTAACTATCCCTGTGCTGTCTGCTTCTGCCTGAGCCTGATAGGATTGGTAGAGAGAGTAGGCTGGATTATTGCTGGCAAGGCTCGTTCCATTTTGAATGGCAGACTTCGCTGATTGGTAATCCAAGATTTTAGCTTTGATTTCTGCTATAAGATTGCCCATCTCGGCTTGCGAGTTAGCAGAAGCTACATTTTGCGAGGCAATGGTGGCGTTCTGCTGGTCGGTGTTGGCACGGATAGTTATTACTTGGTTCAGATAGTCTTGGAAGGACTGATGATAGCCAAAGTTATCTGGAGTAGGGAACTGATTGTCCCCTGTTTCAATACTAGTTTTCAGATACTCCAGCTGCTGTTTCTGTTCTTCTAACATTGCGAGCGTACTAGCATAGGTCGCCTCCTGCACAATCTCTGCTCCACTCTGATACTGGACGAGGAGGTCTCCTTTCTTGACAGCCTTATTTTCCACCAAGTTATTTGTAATAATGGCATTATTACTGGTTGACTGGATATTGGTAATGATACGGTTAGGTTCGATAGTAGCTCTAGTCGCAACGGTGATTTCTTTGGTCGCAAAGAGAGTAAAGAGGAGGATAAAGACCAGGAGCACCGCAGTTGGGATAATGATACGGCTGGAAAAGTTATGGTAGCGACGGTTGTAAAACTCGGCACTTTCTAAAAATTCGTAGTTCATGTCCTCTCCTTTCTAACTCTTGACTAAGTGGGCGTAAAAACCGCCTTGATCCAGCAAATCTTGATGAGTTCCTTCTTCAATAATTTTACCTTTATCAAGAACAATAACCTGCTCCGTTCTTTCAGGAATTGTTAATCTATGGGCTATAAAAATCAGTGTCTTGTCTAGTTCCATGAGATTATCTATAATTTTTTTCTCTGTCAGTACATCTAAGCTACTTGTTGCCTCATCCAAAATTAATATTTGAGAATCTGTCAACAATGCTCTTGCTAAAGCGATTCTCTGACGCTGTCCTCCTGAAATACCTGTACCATCTGACGTTAATTCTGTTTGATAGTTCAATGGCATAGATTCTATATCGGACTTGATTTCTGCGATTTGAACAGCTCTAATAATATCTTCCTGAGTAGTTCCCTCTTTTGCACCTAATAAAAGATTATCGAGGATGGTACCATTAAAAACATACGGTTGTTGCGGTAGATAATTTATATAGCTTCGAAGACTTTCTTTGTTAATATCTTCTAGGTTCACATCATCTAATAAAATATCACCCTTTGATGGACTGAAGAAGTTGACAAACATCTTGGCCAACGTAGTTTTTCCTGAACCTGAAATACCTACAAATGACACCTTGCTACCTGCTTTCAATGTGAGATTAATATCACTAATAACATCTCTACCATAGCCATATTTATAGCTGACATTGTTTAACGTTAAATCCCCTTTAAAATGGCTCAAATCATGAACTGTTTTTTTCTCTTCAAATTCAGATTTTACCAAGTAAACTTCATTTAAACGATTGTTTGCAACTTTAGCAGTTTGTAACTTTGTCTGAAGGTTGATAATATTTTCGAGAGGGTTCGTGAAGTAAACCAATAGAGAATTATAGGTAATAAGTTGACCAATAGTCATCTTATTATCCATAACAAGATTTGCTCCCATCCATAATACTGTAACATTAAGCAGTAACTGAGCTAATTTTTTTAAGATTTTCTGAACACTCTCTGCTCTACCATAAGTAAACGACTTTTTCAAATAATCAACAAATTCCTTGTCAATTTTTTGATAGCGTTGGCGTTCACTTGTTAAGGATTTTATTGTTTCAATACCGTTAATATCTTCGATGATTGAAGATGATAGAATCGCATTAGATTCCATCGTCTCTTGATTCATTCTTTCAAATGGTTTCATGAAAGATAGGATAATCACGGTATATATTGGCAATGCAAGCAAGCTAATGAAAAATAAGTTAATGTTTTGAGAAAATAAAACAATTGAAACAATGATAATAATCGAAACATCTAAAAAAACCGATAAAATCGTACTTGCTAGAGCATCGATGATTGAATTAGCATCAGTGAAACGTGAGACAATCTCCCCTGTTCTTCTTGTCGCAAAGAAAGACATCGGTAAGTGAAAAACATGCTTGATATAAGACAAAATAACATCAATCGATAGCCTTTGCCCCAGGACTAATAATAAGTATTCCTGGGAATAAGAAATCAGTTGTTGAAGAATATAGCCGATAACTAATCCAATAGACACAATGCTTAGAGTATTTTTTACTTGTTCAGGAATATAGGTGTCTATAATCGATTGTAGATAATAAGAACCAATAACATTGATTATAGTCACTATAAGAGTTGCAATGACAATATTTAATATCAGTCCCTTCTGCCTAGCAAGTATAGGTACAAAAGATAACAAGCTATCTTTCTTTTCTTTATGTACCTTATAGTTTGGAGTTGGAGCAATAAAAATTGAAACTCCTGTCCATTCCTCTTTAAATTGCTCACGTGGCATTTTCTTCATTTTTACAGATGGATCTGGATCGGCAATATGAATTGATTTCTTATCACAACCTGTCACCACATAATAGTGCATCAAATTCCCATTTTTGACTACATGAGCAATAAAAGGATAGATAATATCTTCATCAAAAAGAGTCATGTCCGCACGAATTGCTCGAGTGTCAAAACCTTCACCCTCAGCAACTTTGACCAGACCAAAAGCTGTTGTCCCCTCTTGCGTAGTCTTAGCTAATTCACGCAAAGTGGCCAGTGAATAATATGACCCATAGAAACCAAAAACCATTGCCAAGGAGGCAACACCGCAATCTCGGGTATCTACTTGAGCACGATAATGTTTCTTCTTAAAACGCATATAATCTCCTCTTGTTTTACATCTCTATTATCAAACACTATTTCCACTGATTTAAAAACGATAACAAAACTAATATAATCTATTTCTTTGTGCTTTGGCAAATCGCATATTTCATAGCATATGCTCCTGTACAAATTCCAACACCAACTGAAACTATTATACAACGATTTCAATTTTTTAGAAAATTGTATTTTGATATGAAACGGTTTTAGAAACCTAATAGACTTCGTTCCTAAATCAAATAATACTGCTGACTATTCTATAAAAGATAAATCAGCAGTATTATAAAGATGGTACTTAGCTTATTTCACAATTAGTGTATCTACTGCCATAAGGGAATTCACCAATCTAACTCCTAATCACTGATAAAATACAATACAGCAAGGTTTGCAAAAATGTACATAGAATTCAACTGTTTCTCCATCATTAAATCCATAACACATACTGCAACCGTAGATATGCCGATAGAATATCTGATGAAATCCATGATGTTCTTATTTGGGTATATATCTTTTGCCATGATTTTTCACCTTTCTTAATTAGGGAATGTTCGAAGTTACTAGCGTCGAGACTCATTATATCCTACCCAGACGCCCCATCCTGCAAGAATAGTAATTGCTTTGGCACCACCTTTAAAATATTTAACATATTTTTGTAATAGAACTTATTCTATCCTATGATATTAGCTATATTTTTTATGACATCCGGTTCTATTTTTTTCAATAATTAATAAAATTACAGTTGAAAACAGAGGGGGAATTAAATAAGTATTTTCAGTAATAACCATGTTAAATCCAATTATAGATAGTAATTTAAGGACTAATATATTTATTAAAAATAAAGAGAAAAATAGTAGGGAAATCTTCATAGTTCGTTTTATTTCGTTTTTCATCGTTATCCCCCGACATCCTATTCTATCAAAAATGGGATACAACCCACTCCCCTGCTCTTTTTACAGCTTTCCCCCCTACATATACAGTTGTAGCTGTTGCACCTACAATACCAACAGCTTTAGTCACTCCCCATGCAAGAGCCAACGCTCCAGGCAAGAAGCCACCTTTAATTTCTTCTAATTCATGAAAATCTACTGTTTCATAATTTTTAATCATATTATCTTCCTCCGTTATTTTTAAGTTGTTGCTAATGCTGCAAGTCCTAAAGTTGCTCCTGCAGATAGTGCATGACCAAGAAGCACATTAGTTCCCCATATAGTAAATAGCACAGGACCAAAGAAACCACCTTCCATTTCCATCAATTCTGTGTCTGAAAGTACTACAAAGTTCGTATTCATATTATCCATTGATTCAAATTTAGTCATATTATTTTCTCCTATATATTTTTTCTAAATTATGATCTGTGTATCTATGTTTTTTTATGATTTGTTCTAGATTTTAAATGAAAATAATCATTGTTGGTAAAAATGCCATCTTTAAAATATTTAACATATGCGACATCTCTATCACCTACCTTCTTAAATTCATTTCCAATGATTAGCAATCCATAGCACAATTTCCGCTTGCCAAAATACTGGTGAGGTAATTATAAAACCACCAGAAGTTTTATATAGTTCGTCTTTGCTGATATCTTGAAATTTTTCCATTTTTATACCTCCTACATAATTGCTAATTTGGGTTTCATAGGGTTACCTGGAAGATAGATTCTAGGTGGACGAAAGAAATTTCCTATTAGACCTATAATAATGCCGCCTGTAAAATTTTGAAGCTCTACATCTGTCATTTTTTTCATGAGTTTCTCCTTTCTTTATTTTTTATATAATTTAGTTTACATGTACAGTATAAAACAAAAAGAATCCTATTTTGTTTTTTGTCATGAAATGTCGTTGTTTAGTAATGAATGAGATTTTTTTACCGTTAAAGAAAAAATCCAGCTAAAGTAAGCTGAATTTTGTGTTTATTTTCTGGTAAAATAATAATCTCTAATTAAGCTGGAAAGAAACTGTGAATCTGACACACGGATAGGGGACGATTCTGCTAATTCCTTAAGCATTTGGCGTTCTGATGGTAATAGAGTAAAAGAATAAGTCTTCTTTAGTTCTTGCTTTTCTGATACAATCGTTCCTTTTTTTACGGAAATTTCTTCTCTAGCTTTTTGAAAATCTGAAAATTTATTGGTCATGATTACTTCTCCTTATATAGTATTAATGATTTTTTCAAAGACTTCTTCAATATGTTCATAAAATTTTCTATGGCGTTTCTTTTCAGCAGATGACATTTCATCCTGAAGTTCAAATATACTCTTATCGCTCAACAAGCTCTTTGCTAGTAATTCTTTCTTAGGAATTATTCCTACCAACCCTGGATCGTTGGCAATAATATCCAGAAATTCTCGTGAGCTTCTTCCGATATGCTCTATTTTATTTCCAATCAGATATGGAACAGCTTGAATATAGGATTTCCTGGTCATAATATCGACAACCTCAGACTTAAGGCGATTAATGGTTTCTTTGAGTTCTAACCAGGCACGATACCCGTTTCTAGAAGGCTCTGATACCCCAATCACAGCATCTGCAACTGCTATAAAGTTCGATGTAACCAAGCTAGCATCATTATGTGTATCAATAATCACATAATCATACTTACTCAACATTTCTATATTATCAGCAAACCACATAAAAAGAATCAGACAATTATTTTGTTTCTTCCTAAGCTCCAAATCCTCGTCAGTTAGAAATTCTGATCCCTTTATGAAGTCCATATTTTTATCTACAGGATATATCTCAAAACCTCCTCCTTTAAATACATCATAAATAGAACTTGTCCCTAATTCTTTAAAAGAATAAGTTAAATTACATGATGAGTCTCCATCTATTAAAAGAACCTTTTTATTTTTTCTAGATGATAACCACTTAGAAAAGTTATAAGAAAAAGTAGACTTACCTGTACCACCTTTATTGATATTAATTGTTACTATCTGCATAAAAACCACCTCCGATATATTATAATACAATATTTTACAATATGTTGCAATATATTTTCTGTTTTTATAACAAAAACAGTCATTCATTACTAAATATTAACCATTCATGAATTATGTTCGCGCTTTCATCTAAAATCTATTATAATAAAACTATAAATAAATTCACAATAAAAGGAGAATAACAAATGCCTAGACGCGAAGAATCTACAGCATACCATACACTTTCAACAAAAGAACTCGAGAATGTCAGAGGAGGAGATATTTGGAATTTTTGGAATATTCTCTTTCCTCCTACTAATAATAAAAAACGAGGTTAGAGATAACTACTAAATATAGTAAGAAAAACTTCAATAATAGTTTTACAATAAAACACATAAAATCTTTTATTAACTTGATTTTATGTGTTTTTCAATTATGTGACTTTCAGTCCGTCTCGCTCCGTTAGGTGCGAGACAAATAAACCACCCACTATTCAGGTACGCGTTGAAGATTATGCCAAAACTAATATTAATCTATAAAGATCAACTCCTGAATAAATCTATGATTACTACTATTCGTTGTCAACGTAATTTTAGGATATTTATCTAAAATAGCTTTTACATTAGCTAACCCAATTCCTCTCCTATCTCCTTTTGTAGAGTGACCATACTCAAAGATGTAACTTGTTGATACCTTATCTTCAACGGTAGTATTTTCAACAACAACAATTTTCCTGTCTTCTTCCTGGAAATAGGCAAATACAATATTTCCATTTGTGCACTGCTCTGCAGCATCTATTGCATTATCTAATAAAATTGATAGAATTGTTATGAATTCAATCAACTCTAAATTAGGTTTGTCAATTTCGGAATCTACTTCCACAGAAATTGCAATACTTTTTTTTTGTGCCTCCAACATCTTAGATGACAGCAAACTCTTTACCGCATCATTTTTTATATTGGATAGTCTAGCTATATCGTACTTCCCATCATAAAATTTTTTATCTGAGTCTGCAATAACTTCTTGATAAATCGAACGAATCGCAACAATGTCCTCTTCTTTAATCGCCTCATTTAAGCTAATGAGAATATTAGTATAGTCGTGTCTGAAACTTCGGATTTCTTTATAAAGAGACTCAACATGACGACTGTAGCGTCCTAAATCCGTTAGCTGTTTGTCCTTTAAATCCTGAATTTCTCTATCTTGCTTTTCTTTTTTCTGATAGTTCAAATATAATAGACTAACCGTAAATACTATAAAGTATATCATTAACACATTGGTCCTTATAAAGTAAGTATCTATCTTTAAATTCAGACCATTTTCTACAGCAATTTCAAGTAGAATAATACTACGGATTATCAAAAAGTATGTAATAAAAAATATATTCATCCCAATAAATATATTTTTAAAATTTTGATGCAAAGTATCAACTTGAAGATTTTTTGATTCTATTCTAAGCCCTTTGAAGAATACTATATAAAATGGAACTACTAATAGTGATAGGAGAACATTGAAATATGGACTGCTATCAAACGAATTGATATCAATAGCAAAAATGAATCGCAAATACAAACCTATTATCCTTTGAAACATATCTCCAATTACAAACGGCAATAAACAATAGAATATTTTTTGCGTTTTATTCCAACCTGTTTTTAAAAAAGGAACTATCAACAACAGTGAAAAAGGTTCCCATAATTGAAATGTACTATCTAATACAATAGAAGCAACGGTTATAACAAACGCTATTATAAATTTGGTTTTTTCTTTTATTTTCAATCCACTAATCTGCTGAAAAATATAAATTCTTATTAAGATATCAAGAAAAAGAAGTAAGTCATATCCTATTGAGATATTCATTGCTTATTCTCCACTAATTCTACTAATCTTCCTTGCTTTATTCTGGATATAAAGCAAGAATCTCCATTCTCAAAAAATGCAATGTGGTTTGTTCTATCCAACTTCGTTATATTTAATGGATTCACTACACAAGAACGATGTGCCTGGTAAAGTCGGTCGTCAGCTTTAACTATATCGGATACTTTCCCATAAAACTCAGTCTGACCTGTTTTCGTTTTTAAAATAACTTTATGGATTGCTGAAGATGTTTCAAAATAAAGGATGTCACTAAAAGGGACTTGGATGTGGGCGTTTGCAGTTTTATATACAAAAGAATTTTCAGCGACAGTATGATCAATGTTTTCAAAAGCATATACTAACACATCTGATACTGCCTTTTGAAAGTCACTGTCCTCCAGGCTTTTATCTATAAAATCTAAAGCAGAAACCCGATACCGATACGTTACTGGCATAAACTCTGAGTGAGTTGTTACAAAGACAATAACAGCATACGGGTCTCTGGCTCGAATTTCTTTAGCAATTTCCATTCCTTTCTTTTCTTCACCTTTTATTTCAATATCTAAAAAGAAAAATTGGTGATTCCCCGTTTCCTCGATTGATTCCAATAATTGATTTGGCTTACCAAAAATCTCCAGAAATTTATATCTTACTGACGTTTTCTCAACACAATGCCTGATCGCATTTTCTATTCTACTCTGCTGAAAAAAATCATCTTCTAATACAAAAATATTAAGCATCGATTATCCTCTTTTCCATAATTTATTTAACTCCTTCTGTTTATACCTTGAAAAAGAAACACTTTCAATACTATCATTTGAAAACACTATTAGACGTTCTGACAGATTTAGTCCTTGAATTTTAGTAATATTGACAAGGAATTTGCGATGACACCTAAAAAAGTTCAATTTCAACTTATCTTCTAAATCTTTTAAAGTACCATAAAACTCAAAAACTCCAGACTCTGTGACAGCCTTTAACACATGAGGTTTGATAGTATCTGAACTAATATAAAATATATCCTCAAAAAACAGTTTCATTGAAATTTCATCTTTATTAACAATTAAAAAATTCATAAGATTACCTCTTCTTTTAGAAGTAGCTTATCAAAAATCAACTCTTAATTTCAAAAAAATCATAAACTGTACATTATCTATCATAAATGACCATTTATCGCCACTCATTATGTAATATGAACTTTTCGTCATATCAATAAAGTTTATTCTCACTGACTGATATAATAAAAAAATAAGAAAGTAGGAACTATGTTTTATATTATTGAACAACAACGCAAAAACTTACAAATTACCAGTATCATCAGTGATTATTTAAAAAATAGATATCCGAGAACTACATTCAAAATATTACAAAGCTTCAAACCTGATCTATCTCATCAATCTAATACATATTTTATCATAAATGAAGATATATGTTTAAATGAAGAAGACTTAGAAGTAGTAAAGAATATTAGAAAAAACGATCAATTTGGTTACATCATCCTTATTTCAAAAAATATCGACTACCAACAGCTATTCCGATCCCACATTAACTTCCTGGAAATCATTGATTGTGACAACAATCTCAAAGAAGAAATTTGCAATTGTATTGACTTCCTACATAAAAACACCTCTTAAGAAGCAAAAGACAATACAATATAATGCATTATATTGTATTGTCTTTTTGTGCTAATTTCTTCTCTATACCTCCTAAAAGTTCTAGCGCCCCCCTAAACCTTTTGTCTCCCTATCAGAATAGCCTAATTTAAATAAATCAAAAGTATGATTCTATTGAGGATTCCCACTGGTAAACAAAGGTTTTCTCTACTCATATTTTTCTTTTAGCAATCTCAATTCGCTAGCATTGTCTCTCTAGAAACTGAGAATGTAAGGCTTCTAAAGCAAGTATATTCTTATCCTTTCAACTAAGCTTATCTGAAAAGAAATTAACAACAGTAGAGAGATTTTTTACTGTTGTTAATTTCTTTTCCGTACTACTAATTCTAATATAACTACACATGCTGATGCCTAATCCTAATGTCCTAAAAATAACGACACCAAATAAAACATACCAACAATGACATTTGAACTAGACTCTATTGTCCCTTTCTGTCTAACTTTTTGGGATCAGTTCAGTAAAGGTCTATTTTTGTATATTCAACTCTGATTTGTGTTTTTTTCATGCAAAAAACACGCATTTTTGATTCTGACATGATAATTCTGAGAGCTTTTCAGATATTTTTGTGGACCTATCATTGTTAGAAATCCTTAGAGCGCCAATGGCTTTGGGCGTTTTTGAAATACTTTCTTTTAGGAAAGTATTTTTCCGAAAAAGACCAATTTTTCGGAAAGAAATTCTTTAATGTAAATTTTTAGCAATTTTAAACTCGTCAAAAATAAACCTTGAAGCTATTTCCTCTGATTTTTTCTAAAAATATTGTATGAAAGAATTTATAATGATATAATTATTAACGGCTGATTTTTATGACGCAAGCTAGTATTACTAGTAAATAAAAAAAAAGCCAACCTTGAAAAGGAGCGAAAGTTGACTCTTCTAGAAGTGGCTTAGCCCGAAGTTACAATAGAAGTCCGAATGGTCTAGTCAAATAACAAGCTTAAACCGGCCATGACAGATTTTATGAACTTTAAATTTAAAAAAACTGTTTTAGAGTTGGAATTTGAAATTACTCTCACAAAAACATTAATTCTCATTGTTGCTGCTGCTCTAGGTTTACTTGCGTAACCTAATTATTACTTGAAGCGTCCTCTTTCCCCAAGAGGGCGCTTATTTATTGTTATTATATTAAATATATACAATAAAAAAACAGACTTCCCCAAGTCTGTTTTTTCAAAACCCGAAGCGCCATTAGTATTCCTCCTTCTTATAAAACATAGACCTTTTAAATTCTATATTTCTTACGGAGTGACTGCTACATTTACTTGTGACAGATTTATGGCGTTTAAATTTAAAAAAATTAATTCTCATATTCATTCTAACAGCCTATGAAGTTATTGTCAAGGAAAATGTTGAAAATAAGGGTATATACTCATTTGTTGCAGAAAAGATGTTTTCTAAAAAACTTCTCTACTATCAATCCCAGGATAAGGGTTCTGATCATTTAGAATTCTGTTCAAACAGTCTATGCTAGATTGTAGATGAAACAGTTCGCTTTTTATCGCTGCTATATCAGATGCTTTTGCTAATCAACCACACTGCCGCTGCATATGCCAGATTGTCTTTTGGATATTTTTTTCTTTTAAATTTTTCATGCTTAGATTATATCTTGAAAAGTACTAGCTTTTTTATTAATTCCTGAAATGTTGAATTTTTCATCTCAACTGTAATTTTTAATAATATTTTTTGTCTGCAATAGCGTTAGCGGCAGACGTCGTCTCGATTTTCGAGACAAACAAACGTCAGCTGGAAAGGCGCCCAAAACCCTTGGCTCTATAGGGGTTTCTAGTGATAGATGATGCACAAAAAAAGTCGGAAAAGCTCTCAGAATCATTGTTTTGCTAATATAAATATGTAATCTTTTTTGAAAATACGTCTATTTATTTTTTATTGTAAAGTAGACCCAACCGAATGAACATAGGTTGTAGAAAGCAAATGAAAAAACGGCAAGGATGATAGCTCCTGTGTCTAAATAGCCCATTTCGAGACTTCTTTTCAAAAACAACAAGCCTATAGTTTAAACAACGATCAAAAATAAAAATATATAAAAAATTTTCACATTAAGCATATTGTTACCCCCTTAAACATATGGGAAAAACGGCAATCAGCATTCACTAAATTACCGTTTTTTATTTGAATTCTATTACTATTAACTACCTAATACTACTACCAATATTACTAATATTAGTACTAATTACCCTGAGGCCATCGTTTATAAATTGACCCAAAACGTCAAATCCGTCATAAATTCCTTTATAAATAAAGAGTCCCAAAATTATAGATGAAATAATAATACTTGCACAAATAAAATATATACGTTTTTCTTCGTTCATAAGGTCAACCCTCCATTTTTCTTGTATTCGCTTACATTTTATCATATAATGTTATTGTAATAAAGAAAGAAGGTGTTTTTATGATACATACACTTAAACTTGTGTTGTTTATTACCTTTCTTGCATTAATCTTGTTACCTGATAAGATTTTTGGAAAAAATAAAAAAATTTGGAAAATAGTTCTTGCAATATTGATGGCGATATCAGCATTGTCATTTATGTACTAAGTTATTTTAAAAATGTAGGGTTTGTTTCCCTACATTTTTTAGTTTTATCTGTTTTCTAAATTCTATTTATCCAAGCGCTTCATCTATTCTTTTTTGCAATTTTTCACGTTCTGCAATCGCTTTTGGAGTGTTAAAAACTCCCATTTTTTCTTGGACTTCAATAAGCCTTTCCATATCCTCTTGAGTAGGTTTTGGTTTTGGCTTATCTGCATTGTCAGGGTGCATACTGCTCCACCCTGGAATGTTGGTTTCTTGCGGTTGTTGAGGTGTTTTTGATGACGAATTTAGCTCATAAAACTCTTTCGCTTTTTTCAAAGTCTTGATGTTATTCTCTTTCCATTGTTCCAACGTTTTGATAAGATAACCAGCTTTTTCCGCTTGATGGGCGATAAAAAGCTCCTTAGCAAAACTAAGCACCTGCACTCGTTCTTCCTCGTCAAAAGTTTCAGCAAGTAACGCAATTTGCGCTTTTTGTTGCTTGTTAATTTTTGTCAAACTTTGCAAACTTTTGAAAAAATGATCCATAGAAACAAGAGGGCTTACAGGTGCTTCAACTTGCGCTTTTTGCTCGATTTTTGGAACTTCCACAATTTCAGCTTCTATAACTTCACCGTGAACATTACGATTACTTAAGATTACAACCTCATAGCCTGTGACTTTTCGCCCTTTTTTCAAAACTTCTACAGAAATATTCATATCTTCCTGCTTATTTAATTCATTAACCGCCTTTTGCAAGCAGTCACGCTTGAAAATTGCAGGTTCTAACCTCCTATCATCGCCTAAAAGCCACGATTGCCACTCTTCGACACTTCCAATCAAGATGGTCTTATACTGGTTTTTATAACGCTTAGCACCCCATAATTTAAGTAAAACCAAGGCGTATTTAGACTTGATTTTTGAGAGTTCTTCTAATCGAAAAGCATAAAAGTCTTTTTTTAAATCAAAAAGATCAGCTTTTAAGTCGCTTGAAAAAGTAAACTCGATAGCACCATCAAGACCAAAATAGACTTTTTCAAATAAGTTCACTAGCTCAATCCCAATTAGTTTGTTTTTATCAAAACGTGGGAGAGATAACGTAGTCCCCTCCAGCAATCGTTTTAAAGCGTTTGTGGCACGTATATAGTTCTTTCCTGCTGGCTCCAACTCGAAATAATCTAGTATGTTTTTCATAGTTGTCCTATAAGTGGTTTGGCTGTCATCTTTATTCCTAATAAAGCTAATGCAATAGTCCAATAGACGATGCTCAAAAGTATTAAGTTTCCCAAAAGACTTTGCTAAGTTGTTTTTTTGCGAAACTAGATACCGACCACGTAAAGCCTCCGATATGACTAACTCATTTTTCTTTCTTTCGTCTTTGTTCATATAGCTAAAAAACCTTTCTATACAACCTCTATAAACATTATACTACTATACATGAGATTGGTCAACAAATTATAAAAAACTTCTCATGTTTTACGTACCTTTTTCTCATGTATTACGTACCTTTTTCTCATGTATTACGTACCTTTTTCTCATGTATTACGTACCTTTTTCTCATGTTTAGCAGAAACAAACCCTTGATGCAACTGGATTTCTTGACCCCATCAAATAGTCTAAATAATATAAATAGCAACTAAATAGACGACTGTCGTCGTCTATAAATGACGACGACGATTCTATTTAACATTAGTACTTTCATGAAATTGAGTATAGTAAGTCACTAATACATGAGAAAAAGGTACGTTTGCCTAATAAAAGCTATAAAAAGGTACTAATTCTCTTTGAAAGTAGATTATATTTGATACAACAGATACATGAGAAAAAAGTACGTCATATATTTAAGTAAACTTTTCATGTAAAAAAGTTTGAGTTAGCTATCATTTAGGTTTACTTTAGAACCTTAACAATCAACTCTCCTCCCTCACATGCTCTCTTATGACTTGTTAAGCATGAAATCCAAAAGCTAGCAAGGCTAACGCCTTATTTCTCTCCCTTTTATCTGCTAATAAGGTACATTCGCTTTTTTAGCTCACTTTCCTTTATTACAACAATGAAAGTAGGATCTACCAGCCAAATCGATACAAAATACCACCCTACCCATTCATGTTCCAAAACATAACAATTTTATTATCTACCAGACCTTAAAATCGATGCTACGCCCTCACCCCCCTAAAATCAATTTTAAGCCCTCTTTTCAAATTACCTATGAATTCAGCCACCAGCACCCCGAAGTACGCCTACACGTCCGATATAAGCCCACAGACCCTATTGTAGATATGACGAAATGAGCAACAGATAAAAGTCCTGGAGCATTACTTGAATTTAAAAATGGGAAGAGACTAACTTTATAAGCTAGTCTCTTTTATTTATTGAAAAAGGCTAGTAAACTAGCCTTGAGGCTTATCTATCGTAGTCATAGCTGAAATCATCACGTTCTAATTTCTTGTCTTCCTCTTCTCGTTCCTGCGCTCTTACGTCTAACTTACGATATAGCTTGTCTTTTTCTTCCTGCGTAAGATATTTTTCACACATTTTTCCAATATCTCGCCCAATCACGTCTTGATAGTGCAAGTCGCTGATCTCGTGCCTCAAGCGGTCGTTATCCTTTTCTAAATTACTTTTCTCTTTCTCTAGAGCAGCATTTTTCGCCCGCTCCGACTCAAAAAGTCCTTTCCACTTGTCAATTTCAGCTTGTAGCTTCGCTTTCATCTCTTTATACACGTTAGTTTCTTTGATTGTAGAAACCAAGTTATTAGCAAAACTCTTGATACTGTCGAAAAATCCTGCTTTCTTTTTCAAGTTTTCGTAATGTTCTTGCCCGATAGTTACCCTTCCAAGTGCTTTGATAACGCCTTTTTCGCCATATTTTACCTTGCTTACATTTTCGATTTCAGCAAGCGCCTTGTTTCTTCTTGCTAAAAAGTCGATTTGCTCGTCGTGTTGGCGTGTTTGTTGCACCATAAACGCTTTATTATTGTCGATTCTCGCTTCTTGCTCGCTGATTTTGCTCGTATTTTCCCTTACTTGGTCTTTGAGGAGGTTCTTTTCTGCTTCTAGCTTTTCCTTTTCTTGTTCTAACTCAAGAGTTTGATCCGCAATCTGCTCGTTAAGCTCAGAAATCTCTTCCTTACGCTCTTTGATTTCAGCTTCTTGTGCCGTTTTCTCGCTCTTGATGCGCTCTAATTCAGCTTTAAAGCTATCCGCCTGCTTCTGCGCAATCTCGGCATTTTGACGTGCGATACGCTCTTCTCGGCTCGCTTCGTCTTTCGCTTTAGCAGCCATTTCAGTAGCGTTTTCTAAAGCTTCTACTTTGGATTTTTTCTCTGCTAAATCTTTATCTAATTCTTTAATTTTAGCTTGTTTATCCCCTGCTTCCTTATCAATATCTGATAGTTTAGCTTCTTTGTATTCATTGATTTCTTTATTAGCTTTAGCAAGCAGTTTTTCAGCCTTTTCTTTAGCTTCCTGTTCAGCTTTTTGTGCAAGCTTTTTAAAAGTATGTAAATCTTTGATCGGATTTGTTTCTCCTGGTACATACTCGAAGCCATGCGCCCT
>WIJN01000026.1:0-16627 GCA_009496085.1 Streptococcus mitis
AGTTGAATACAAGACTCCAGTAGACACTACAACACCAGGTGATAAGCCTACAACAGTCGTTGTTACTTACCCAGATGGTTCTAAGGATGAAGTTCCAGTAACTGTTAAGGTAGTAGATCCACGTACACCAGAAACAGAAAAACCAGGTAAGATTGAAATTACTCCACAACCAAATGGAGATGCGATTGTAACACCTAAGAAACCAGATGGATCAACATACCCACCAGGAACTACGGTAGAAATTCCAGGAGAAAATGGTCCAATCACAGTTGAAATCGGTAAAGATGGTTCAGGTAAAGTACCAAATGACAAACTTCCTAAGAAAGAAGTCCCAGGTACAGGAACAGTAACAGAACCTAATAAGAAACCATCACAACCAGTGGATGTAACAACACCAGCTCGTAAGACACCAACAGTAGATGTTGAACAAGATCCTAAGACAGGTGAAGTTACAGTAACACCTAAGAAACCAGATGGAACTCCATACAAACCAGGAACTAAGGTAGAAATCCCAGGTGAAGATGGTCCAATCACAGTTGAAATCGGTGAAGATGGTAAAGGTAAAGTACCAAATGACAAACTTCCTAAGAAAGATGTCCCAGGTACAGTTAAGATTACTGAACCAGGTCAACCAACTGTTGAAGTTCCTGATGTAACAACACCAGGTAAAGTTACACCAGAAACTGAACAACCAGGTAAGATTGAAATCACTCCACAACCAAATGGAGATGCGATTGTAACACCTAAGAAACCAGATGGATCAACATACCCACCAGGAACTACGGTAGAAATTCCAGGAGAAAATGGTCCAATCACAGTTGAAATCGGTAAAGATGGTTCAGGTAAAGTACCAAATGACAAACTTCCTAAGAAAGAAGTCCCAGGTACAGGAACAGTAACAGAACCTAATAAGAAACCATCACAACCAGTGGATGTAACAACACCAGCTCGTAAGACACCAACAGTAGATGTTGAACAAGATCCTAAGACAGGTGAAGTTACAGTAACACCTAAGAAACCAGATGGAACTCCATACAAACCAGGAACTAAGGTAGAAATCCCAGGTAAAGATGGAAAACCAATCACTGTTGAAATCGGTGAAGACGGTAAAGGTAAAGTACCAAACAGTGACTTACCAGACGGTAAAGTACCAGGAACAGCTAAGATTACTGAACCAGGTCAACCAGCTGTAGAAGTTCCATTTGAAACACCAGCTAAGGTAACACCAGAAACACCAGCTCAAAAGATACCAACAGTAGATGTTGAACAAGATCCTAAGACAGGTGACGTTACAGTAACACCGAAGAGACCAGATGGCTCAACATACCCACCAGGAACTACGGTAGAAATCCCAGGTAAAGATGGAAACCCAATCACAGTAACAATCGGTGAAGACGGTAAAGGTAAAGTACCAAACAGCGAATTACCAGACGGTAAAGTACCAGGAACAGCTAAGATTACTGAACCAGGTAAACCAGCTGTAGAAGTTCCAGTAACAACACCAGGTAAAGTCACACCATCAACACCAACAGATACAAATCCAGTTGCACCAGTGACACCTGATATGCCAGTCAAACCTGATACTAATGGAGATTCTGGTCAAGATAAACCAGCACCAGCTACTCCAACTCCAAATGCAGTTACTCCGAATGCAGATCAGGTAGATACTAAGACTACTGTTGATAATGGAGCTAAGTCAAATGATTCTCAAAATGTATTGCCAAATACAGGAACAGAATCAAATGCTGCTCTTGCATCTCTAGGACTTCTTGGACTATTGAGTGGATTTGGACTTGTAGCTCGTAAGAAAAAAGAAGACTAAAAATTTAGTCAGATGAACATTCATTCTTTTGTGTTTTAACAACGAACTAGACTGATTCTGATAGTTGTTTTATCCATAAAATACAAAGAATGATTAGATAAAGAAAGCGAACAATGCTAGGATTTTGTTAAACGGAATTCTAAGTATTGTTCGCTTTTTGTGGTATAATAAGACTATGCAGAAAAAACCAACGTCAGCCTATGTGCACATCCCGTTTTGTACCCAGATTTGTTATTATTGTGACTTTTCAAAGGTTTTCATCAAAAATCAGCCGGTAGATAGCTATTTGGAGCATCTGCTGGAAGAGTTTCGTTCTTATGACATTCAAAAGTTACGAACCCTTTACATCGGTGGTGGGACACCGACAGCCCTGTCAGCTTCACAACTAGAGGTGTTATTGAAGGGCTTGACTGAAAACTTGGACTTATCTACCTTGGAGGAGTTGACCATTGAAGCCAATCCAGGCGACTTGGACGCGGATAAGATTGCTGTTTTGAAAAACTCGGCTGTCAATCGTGTTTCGCTAGGTGTGCAAACTTTTGATAACAAAATGCTGAAAAAGATTGGGCGCAGTCATTTGGAACAGGATATTTATGAAAATATCGACCGTCTGAAACTGGCTGGTTTTGACAACATCTCTATTGATTTGATTTATGCGCTACCTGGTCAGACCATGGAGCAAGTCAAGGAAAATGTGGCTAAGGCCATTGGGCTGGATATTCCTCATATGAGTTTGTATAGTTTGATTTTAGAAAACCATACGGTCTTTATGAACCGGATGCGACGTGGGAAATTGCCTTTACCTAAGGAGGAACTAGAAGCGGAGATGTTTGAGTATATCATCGCAGAGCTGGAGCAAGCAGGTTTTGAGCATTATGAGATTTCAAATTTTTCCAAACCCGATTTTGAAAGTCGTCACAATCTCATGTACTGGGACAATGCTGAGTACTATGGCATTGGTGCTGGTGCATCTGGTTATGTCAATGGTATTCGCTATAAAAACCATGGTCCGATTCGTCATTATCTGAGTGCAGTTGAGGAAGGCAATGCTCGCATCACAGAAGAACACCTGAGTCAAAAAGAGCAAATGGAAGAAGAAATGTTCTTGGGACTCCGCAAGAAATCAGGGGTCTCGATGGCGCGATTTGAGGAAAAATTTGGCCGATCTTTTGATGAACTATATGGCGAAATCGTCAGAGACTTGGTTCAAAAAGGTCTCATGCAAATAGAGGGTGACCGAGTTCGCATGACAAAGAGAGGTCTCTTTTTGGGAGACACCGTAGCAGAACGATTTATTTTGGAGTAGGATCATGGGCTTAACTTATCAAATGAAAATGAAAATTCCTTTTGATATGGCTGATATGAATGGTCATATCAAGCTTCCAGATGTGATTTTGCTCTCCTTGCAAGTTTCAGGGATGCAGTCGATTGAGTTGGGAGTTAGTGATAAGGCCATTTTGGAAAACTATAATCTGGTCTGGATTATCACAGACTATGATATTGAGGTGGTTCGTTTACCTCGTTTTGGGGAAGAAATTACCATCGAAACAGAAGCTTTGAGCTACAATCGACTTTTTTGCTACCGTCGCTTTACCATTTATGATGAAGCGGGGCAGGAGCTTATCCACATGATGGCGACCTTTGTTCTCATGGACCGAGATAGTCGAAAAGTTCATGCTGTTGAACCTGAGATTGTGGCTCCTTACCAATCTGAGTTTTCCAAAAAATTGCTTCGAGGACCTAAATATCAAAGTTTGGAAAATCCAATCAGCAAGGATTACCATGTCCGTTTTTACGATTTGGATATGAATGGTCATGTCAATAACAGTAAATATCTGGACTGGATTTTTGAAGTCATGGGAGCGGACTTTTTGACCCAATATATTCCCAAGAAAATCAACCTCAAGTATGTCAAGGAAGTTCGACCAGGTGGGGTGATTACATCGGCTATTGAGCGGAGTGGACTCGAAAGCAAGCATGAGATTACAAGCGACGGTGTTACCAATGCACAGGCTATTATTACTTGGCAAGAATTAGAAAAGGATTAGGGAGAAATAGATGAAATATAAAGGCTATTTAATTGATCTAGACGGAACGATTTATAAGGGGAAAGATAGAATTCCAGCAGGAGAGGCTTTTGTTCATGAATTGCAAAAGCGGGACATTCCCTATCTCTTTGTGACTAACAATACAACCCGCACTCCAGAGAGTGTTCAAGAGATGTTGGCTCAGAATTTTAATATCGATACGCCCCTGTCGACTGTCTACACAGCAACTTTGGCGACTATCGATTATATGAATGACTTGGGGCTTGAAAAGACCGTCTATGTCATCGGAGAAGCAGGACTCAAAGATGCCATTAAGGCGGCGGGCTATGTCGAAGACAAGGAGAATCCTGCCTATGTAGTAGTAGGCCTGGACTGGCAAGTCGACTATGAAAAATTTGCGACAGCAACTCTAGCTATTCAAAAAGGAGCTCATTTTATCGGAACCAATCCTGACCTCAACATCCCGACAGAACGCGGTCTTTTGCCAGGTGCTGGTCCACTAATTACACTTCTTGAAGTAGCAACACGAGTGAATCCTGTTTATATTGGAAAACCAAATGCCATCATTATGGAAAAGGCGGTTGAGCACTTAGGTTTGGAACGTGAAGAGTTAATCATGGTCGGAGATAACTACCTGACTGATATCCGAGCAGGGATTGACAATGGCATTCCAACGCTCTTGGTGACAACAGGTTTTACCAAGGCAGAAGAAGTAGCAGACCTGCCAATCGCACCGACTCATGTGGTTTCTAGCCTTGCGGAGTGGAACTTCGATGAAAACTAAACTGACCTTTTGGGGCTCTATGCTCTTTCTCCTCTCTCTTTCTATCCTTCTGACCATTTATCTGGCTTGGATTTTTTATCCGCTGGAAATTCAGTGGCTGAATTTAACAGATCGGGTTTATCTAAAACCAGAAACCATTCAATATAACTTTCATATCTTGATGGATTACCTGACCAATCCTTTTAGTCAGGTCTTGCAGATGCCAGATTTTCGTTCGTCAGCAGCTGGTCTGCACCACTTTGCGGTGGTCAAGAATCTCTTTCACTTAGTGCAGCTAGTGGCTTTAGTAACATTGCCAAGTTTCTATTTCTTTGTCAATAGGATTGTGAAAAAAGGCTTCTTGTCTCTATTTGGTAAAGGGCTTTTGACTTTAGCAGTCTTGCCTTTACTGATTGGGCTTGGGGGAGTTTTGATTGGGTTTGACCAATTCTTTACTCTTTTCCATCAAATTCTCTTTGTGGGAGATGATACCTGGCTTTTTGATCCAGCCAAGGATCCAGTGATTCTGATTTTGCCAGAGACCTTCTTCCTTCATGCTTTTCTCCTCTTTTTTGCCCTCTATGAAAGCTTCTTTGGCTATCTTTATCTGAAAAGTCGTAGGAAGTGAACCGAAAGCTGTTTTTAATTTGTATATATAAAAAATCATATAATTTAAAACCATCGTAAAGAGTGAATTAACCAAATCCAGAATATATCAATCGTTCGCAAACAGTCTATTTTTCTTGAAAAAATAGGCTTTTTTTCTAAAAATCCCTAGTCAAGCGCTTTATTTTTTTGTATAATAGAAGTAGCAAAGTATAGATAAGAAGAGAAAAGCATGATTACACTATTTCTATCACCGAGCTGTACATCATGTCGTAAGGCTAAGGCCTGGTTAGAAAAACATAAGGTTCCCTTTGTGGAACACAACATTATGACCAGTCCTTTAACAAGAAAAGAATTGCAACACATCCTTTCCTTGACCGAAAATGGTACTGATGACATCATTTCAACTCGTTCAAAAATTTTTCAAAAATTGAATATTGATGTAGAGAGTATTTCGGTATCGGAATTGCTTCATTTGATTGAGCAGTATCCTAGTCTTTTGCGTCGTCCAATTATTATTGATGCCAAACGCATGCAAATCGGTTTTAATGAAGATGAAATTCGTGCTTTTCTCCCTCGTAGTTACCGTAAGCAAGAACTAAAAGAAGCAAGAATGAGGGCTGGTATTAGTTAATGAACAAACAGTATAGTTACCCACTAGATTTGTCGTGGAGCACTGAAGAACTTGCTTCAGTGCTTTCTTTTTTTAATGATGTTGAAGCCGCCTATGAAGGCATGGTAGAGGCTAAAAAGTTACTGGACTCCTATAAGGGATTCAAAGCTGTCGTGCCAAGCAAGAGCGAAGAGAAACGTTTGGGACGGGAATTTGAAACAGTTAGTGGCTATTCGCTTTATCGAGCAGTTCAGGCTGCCAAGGAAAAAGGGGAAGGAAAGATTTCTCTTGGAAAGTAAATTTGAATTTGCCAAAGAGCTTGTTAAGAAGGCAGGCCAGTACATCCTTGACCATATGCAGGAAGATTTGCGCGTTGAGACCAAGTCCTCTCCAACAGATTTGGTGACCAGACTGGACAAGGAAGTTCAAGAGCTATTGGTTGGTGAGATTTTGTCCCGTTATCCTGAGGATAAGATTTGCGCTGAAGAAGGTTGTCTGCGAGCTTCGGTTCAAGAGGGCAAGGTTTGGGTTATTGATCCGATTGATGGTACCAATAACTTTGTGGCCCAGCAGGAAGATTTTGCTGTTATGATTGCTTATTTTGAAAATGGTCAGGGGCAGTTTGGCCTGATTTATGATGTGGTCAAGGGGGATTGTTACCACGGTGGTGGGGAATTTCCAGTTTGTCGAAATGATCAGGCCCTAGCTCCCTTTAAAGCAAAACCACTTGGAGATTTTCTCATTGCAGGAAATAGTGGTATGCTGGAAACCAACGAATGGGGACTGGCTGATTTGAGCCGAGCGGTTCTTGGTGTTCGTGTCTATGGAAGTGCGGCCATTAGTTTTGCCAAGATTTTATCAGGGCATTTGTTGACTTATGTTACTTATCTGCAAGCATGGGATTATGCCGCAGCCAGTATTTTAGGGGAAAGTCTGGGCTATCGGGTGGTGACCCTTTCTGGTGAAACTCCTAATTTTCAAACCAGACAGCCGGTCATGATGCTACCTCTTGAGATGCAGGAGGAAATTCAGTCCTATATTTACGAAAGGAAAAGAACTTAAATGCAATTTCCAGAAGGATTTGTTGAAAAATATGAAGAGATACTAGGAGATGAGGCAAGAGATTTTCTTGCCTCTTTTGAGGAGGAAGCGGTTTCGGCCTTTCGGGTCAATCCTTTAAAAGAAGCGCCAGTTTCCTTTTCTGATCCTATTCCTCAAACCCCTTGGGGCCATTATGGAAAGGTGTCAGGGAAATCGCCTGAGCATGCTACTGGTTTGGTTTATTCGCAAGAACCCGCTGCTCAAATGGTGGCTCAGGTAGCCCAGCCCAGTCCTGGGATGAAGGTTTTGGATTTGGCCGCTGCACCGGGTGGGAAATCAACTCAACTGGCAGCCTATCTAGCAGAGGAAGGACTTCTCGTCTCCAATGAAATTTCAAGCAAACGGGCTAAGATTTTGGTTGAAAACATGGAGCGCTTTGGAGCGACAAATGTTGTGGTGACCAATGAATCTGCCGACCGATTGGCCAAGGTTTTTAAAGGCTATTTTGACCTCATTGTCCTAGATGCCCCTTGCTCTGGTGAAGGGATGTTTCGTAAGCAACCAGATGCTATGGACTATTGGAGCTTAGATTATCCAAGTCAATGTGCTAGTTTGCAAAGAGAGATTTTAGCGGATGCGGTGACCATGCTAGCTGAAGGTGGTCGTCTGGTTTATTCGACCTGTACCTGGGCACCTGAGGAAAACGAAGAGATCGTCAATTGGTTACTGGAAGAGTATGATTTTGACTTGTTGCCAGTTGAGCATATCAATGGAATGGTAGCTGGCATTGACCTGCCAGAAACGGCTCGGATGTATCCTCATCATTTTAAGGGAGAGGGGCAGTTTGTAGCCCATTTACAGTTTAAGGGTAAAAATCCAGCTCCTAAATTTAAGGTAAGTAAGAGCAATCTTAGCCGTGAACAAGTTTCCCTGTGGCAGGAATTTGCCCAAAACCACTTGAAGGTCAATTTACACGGTATCTTGCAGACTTTTGGAGACCAACTCTATCTCTTGCCAGAACTTTTGCCAGATTTAGGGAAGCTCAAGATTGCTAGGAATGGCCTGCATCTGGGTACCTTTAAGAAGAAACGCTTTGAACCCAGTTTCGCTCTTGGCCTAGCCTTAAAACCGAGTCAGGTCAAGCAGTCGGTTGAAATTGATCAAGAAGAGTTTGTAAAGTATGTGGCTGGAGAAACTGTTCAGCTTGAGGAAAGTCTGCCAAATGGTTGGTACCAAGTTTTGGTTCAGGGCAACGGTTTGGGCTTTGCTAAGGTGACTGGAAATGTTTTGAAAAATTATTTTCCAAAAGGCCTCAGATTCAAGTGAAAATGCTAGTCAAAGTAGCTTGTCTATGTTATAGTGGAAGTATGGATTTTTTCAAATTGTCTTTCATTTTCAGTCAAAATTGGTGTCAAAGGAAACTGAGCAAATTTCTAGTAAAACCAGGATCAGAACTTCAGTTGGTTCCCAATTTTCAAAAGAAAAACATAAATAAATAGTTGAAAAAATTCACACCATTCACCATTATTTTCAAGGAGAAAAACAGTGAAAAAAAGGAAAAAACTCGCTCTATCCCTTGCGGCTCTTTTGCTGGCAGGTTCTTTGGCGGGATGTGCTAGCTGGATTGATCGTGGGGAATCCATGACAGCTGTTGGCTCAACGGCTCTTCAGCCCTTGGTCGAAGCAGCAGCAGATGAATTCGGTTCTCTGCACGTTGGAAAAACAGTCAACGTCCAAGGTGGAGGATCTGGTACAGGTCTGTCTCAGGTTCAATCTGGAGCCGTTGATGTAGGAAATTCAGACGTATTTGCCGAGGAAAAAGACGGTATCAACGCATCCGCTCTAGTAGACCACAAGGTTGCTGTAGCGGGCTTGGCAGTGATTGTGAACAAGGAAGTTGATGTTGAAAATCTGACAACTGAACAACTCCGTAGCATCTTCACAGGTCAAGTGACCAACTGGAAAGAAGTCGGTGGGAAAGATCTAGCCATTTCCATTATCAATCGCGCAGCAAGTTCTGGTTCGCGTGCCACCTTTGATAGTGTTATCATGGATGGTCAATCTGCTGTGCAGAGTCAAGAACAGGATTCAAATGGGATGGTCAAAAACATTGTTTCCCAGACACCAGGAGCCATTTCTTACCTAGCCTTTGCCTATGTGGATGACTCGGTTAAACGTATGAAGTTGAATGGCTATGAGCCGATTGCAGAAAATGTTACGACCAATAACTGGCCTTTGTGGTCTTATGAACACATGTACACCCTAGGTCAGCCAGATGAATTGGTGGCAGAATTCCTCAACTTTGTCCTCTCAGATGAAGCGCAAAGTGGAATCGTTAAGGGAATGGGCTATATTTCTGTCAAGGAAATGAAGGTTGAAAAAGATGCTGTAGGAACGGTGACAGCATTAGAAGGGAGTCACTAATGAATCAAGAAGAATTAGCTAAAAAATTACTTTCTCCCTCAAAGAACTCTCGTCTAGAGAAACTAGGGAAAGGCTTGACCTTTGCCTGTCTGTCTTTGATTGTCATCATTGTGGCCATGATTTTGATTTTCGTAGCTCAAAAAGGCTTGTCGACCTTCTTTGTCAATGGGGTCAATATCTTTGATTTCCTATTTGGCCAAACTTGGAATCCTTCAGGTAAACAATTTGGTGCCCTTCCCATGATTTTGGGTTCCTTTATTGTCACAATCCTATCAGCTCTTATCGCAACTCCTTTTGCCATTGGTGCGGCAGTCTTTATGACCGAGGTCTCACCAAAAGGTGCTAGAATCTTACAGCCAGCCATTGAATTGCTGGTCGGGATTCCTTCAGTCGTGTATGGATTTATCGGTTTGCAGGTCGTAGTTCCCTTTGTACGTAGTGTCTTTGGTGGAACTGGTTTTGGGATTTTGTCAGGGATTTTCGTTCTCTTTGTCATGATTTTACCGACGGTAACCTTTATGACAACCGATAGTTTGCGTGCAGTGCCTCGTCACTACCGTGAAGCTAGTTTGGCTATGGGGGCAACTCGTTGGCAAACCATCTGGCGCGTAACCTTAAAGGCAGCGCGTTCAGGGATTTTCACCGCTGTTGTCTTTGGAATGGCGCGTGCCTTTGGTGAGGCCTTGGCCATTCAGATGGTGGTCGGAAACTCAGCCGTTGTCCCAACTTCATTGACAACACCTGCTGCGACCTTGACCTCTGTCTTGACCATGGGTATCGGAAATACCGTTATGGGAACCGTTGACAATAATGTTCTCTGGTCACTGGCCTTAGTCTTGCTCTTGATGAGTTTGGCCTTCAACAGTGTGATTAAATTGATTACGAAAGAAAGAGGAAAGAAAAACTATGCACGCTAAGAAATTAGATAAAATTGCAACAGCTGTCCTCTACTCGATTGCAGGAATTATCGTTGCCATCTTGGCATCCTTGATTCTCTATATCTTGGTTCGTGGTTTGCCTCACATCTCTTGGTCTTTCTTGACTGGTAAATCATCTTCTTACCAAGCGGGCGGAGGGATTGGAATTCAGCTCTATAATTCCTTCTTCCTTCTGGTCATTACCTTGATTATCTCTGTGCCCTTGTCTATGGGAGCTGGGATTTTCCTAGCTGAATATGCTAAAAAAGGTCCCGTGACTAACTTTGTCAGAACCTGTATTGAAATCTTGTCTTCACTGCCATCAGTGGTTGTGGGTCTCTTTGGTTATTTGATCTTTGTGGTTCAGTTTGAGTATGGATTTTCAATCATTTCAGGTGCCTTGGCTTTGACGGTCTTTAACCTTCCTCAGATGACTCGAAATGTTGAGGACAGCTTGAAACACGTTCACCATACGCAGCGTGAAGCTGGTCTGGCCCTTGGAATTTCTCGTTGGGAGACAGTGGTTCATGTGGTCATTCCAGAAGCCCTTCCAGGGATTGTAACTGGGGTTGTCCTGGCCTCTGGCCGTATCTTTGGTGAGGCGGCTGCTCTCATCTATACTGCAGGACAATCTGCACCAGCTCTTGACTGGTCTAACTGGAATATTCTCAGTGTAACCAGTCCAATCTCTATCTTCCGTCAAGCAGAAACCTTGGCTGTCCACATCTGGAAAGTAAATAGTGAAGGCACTATTCCAGATGGAACCATCGTATCAGCAGGTTCTGCAGCCGTGCTCCTCATCTTTATCCTCATCTTTAACTTTGGAGCCCGCAAACTCGGAAGCTACCTACATAAGAAATTAACCGCTGCCTAAAGGAGAAGCCATGTCAAAATATAATTGGGATGAAAAGCATATCATCACCTTTCCTGAAGAGAAAGTGGCCCTCTCTACTAAGGATTTACATGTTTACTACGGTAAAAATGAATCCATCAAGGGCATCGATATGCAATTTGAAAAGAATAAAATTACAGCCTTAATTGGCCCTTCTGGTTCAGGAAAATCAACCTACCTCCGCAGTCTCAACCGTATGAATGATACTATTGATATTGCCAAGGTAACAGGTCAAATCCTCTATCAAGGAATCGATGTCAACCGTCCAGAAATCAATGTCTATGAAATGCGTAAGCACATCGGGATGGTATTCCAACGACCAAATCCCTTTGCCAAGTCTATCTATCGCAATATCACTTTTGCCCATGAACGTGCAGGTGTTAAGGACAAGCAAGTCTTGGATGAAATTGTGGAAACCTCTCTTCGTCAGGCGGCCCTTTGGGACCAAGTCAAAGATGATTTGCACAAGTCAGCCTTGACCCTATCAGGTGGTCAGCAACAACGTCTTTGTATCGCGCGTGCGATCTCTGTTAAACCAGATATTCTCTTGATGGATGAGCCTGCGTCAGCCTTGGATCCGATTGCGACAGCCCAGTTGGAAGAAACTATGTTGGAATTGAAAAAGGACTTTACTATCATCATCGTGACCCACAGTATGCAGCAAGCTGCGCGTGCTAGTGACTACACAGGATTTTTCTACTTGGGTGACTTGATTGAGTACGATAAGACCTCTAATATTTTCCAAAATGCCAAACTACAGTCAACCAATGACTACGTAACAGGACACTTTGGATAGAAAGGAAACAGTATGACAGAAGCGATTTTACAGGTGTCAGACCTGTCTGTTTACTACAATCAAAAGAAGGCCTTGAATAGTGTTTCCCTATCTTTCCAACCTAAGGAAATTACAGCCTTGATTGGTCCATCTGGATCAGGGAAGTCAACCCTTCTCAAGGCTATCAACCGTATGGGGGATCTCAATCCAGAGGTAACCACAACTGGTTCAGTGGTATACAACGGCCACAACATTTACAGCCCGCGTACAGATACAGTTGAATTGCGGAAGGAAATCGGTATGGTTTTCCAACAACCCAACCCCTTCCCAATGTCTATCTACGAAAATGTTGTTTACGGACTTCGTATCAATGGAGTAAAGGATAAGCAAGTTCTGGATGAAGCGGTGGAAAAAGCCTTGCAGCGTGCTTCTATCTGGGATGAGGTCAAGGACCGCCTGCATGATTCAGCTATCGGGCTTTCAGGTGGACAACAACAACGTGTCTGTGTTGCCCGTGTCTTGGCAACTAGTCCTAAAATCATTCTCTTGGATGAACCGACTTCAGCCTTGGACCCTATCTCTGCTGGGAAGATTGAGGAAACCTTGTATGGGCTAAAAAATAAATACACCATGCTCTTGGTGACACGTTCTATGCAACAAGCCTCTCGTATCTCTGACAAGACAGGATTTTTCCTAGATGGAGATTTGATTGAGTTTAACGATACCAAGAAGATGTTCCTCAACCCACAACATAAGGAAACAGAAGATTATATTTCAGGAAAATTTGGATAAGGAGATAAATGATGTTACGTTCTCAATTTGAAGAAGATTTAGAGAAATTGCACAACCAGTTCTACGCTATGGGACAGGAAGTGCTATCCCAAATCAATCGTACGGTGCGTGCCTTTGTTACGCATGACCGTGATTTGGCCAAGGAAGTCATCGAAGACGATGCAGAAGTAAACGAATACGAAGTGAAATTGGAGAAGAAATCATTTGAAATGATTGCCCTTCAACAACCCGTTTCTCAAGACTTGCGTACCGTTTTGACAGTCTTGAAAGCTGTATCTGACTTGGAACGTATGGGTGACCATGCTGTTTCCATTGCAAAAGCGGCAATCCGTATGAAAGGGGAGCAACGCATCCCAGCTGTTGAAGAAGAAATCAAGAGAATGGGTCGCGATGTCAAGAACTTTGTCGAAGCAGCCCTTGAACTCTATCTCAATGGGTCGGTGGACCAGGCCTATGAAGTAGCAGCTATGGATGAAAAAATCAACCATTACTTTGATAGCATTCGTGACTTGGCTACAGAAGAAATCAAGAAAAATCCAGATGCCATTGTTACAGGTCGTGATTATTTCCAAGTGATTGCCTTCTTGGAACGTATTGGAGACTATGCCAAGAATATCTGTGAATGGGTTGTTTACTTTGAAACAGGTAAGATTGTCGAACTATAAAATAGATTCATTCTGTATAAAAAGGAGCTTAAAATCAACCGACAGCTCCTTTTTTGAATGAAAAAAAATATTTTTGAGATAAAAATTCAAAAAACACTTGACAAGCAACTTGGATAGCGTTATAATTATACAAAATTAACAGAGAGGTTGTTTATTTATGAAATCAAAAAAATGGATATTTGTTTTATGTAGCTTTCTTGCAAGTTTCTTTTTAGTAGCTTGCCAGTCAGGTTCGAATGATTCTCAGTCAGCTCTTGAGGCCATTAAGCAAAAGGGAAAATTAGTTGTGGCGACTAGTCCTGATTATGCACCCTTTGAATTCCAAGCCTTGGTTGATGGCAAAAATCAGGTAGTCGGTGCGGATATTGATATGGCTCAGGCTATCGCTGATGAACTTGGGGTGAAGTTGGAAATTTCAAGCATGAGTTTTGACAATGTCTTGACGAGTCTTCAGACAGGTAAGGCTGATTTAGCAGTTGCGGGAATTAGCGCTACTGACGAGAGAAAAGAAGTCTTTGACTTTTCAATACCTTACTATGAAAACAAGATTAGTTTCTTGGTTCGTAAGGCTGATGTAGAAAAATACAAGGATGTAACTAGCTTAGAAAGTGCTCATATTGCGGCCCAAAAAGGGACTGTTCCAGAAGCAATGATCAAGGAACAATTGCCAAAAGCTCAGCTGACTTCCCTAACTAATATGGGTGAAGCTGTCAATGAATTGCAGGCTGGAAAAGTAGATGCTGTTCACATGGATGAGCCTGTTGCCCTTAGCTATGCTGCTAAAAATGCAGATTTAGCTGTCGCAACTGTCAGCTTGAAGATGAAGGACGGAGAAGCCAATGCAGTTGCCCTTAGAAAAAATAGTGCTGATTTGAAAGAAGTGGTGGACAAGGTCATACAAAAACTTAAGGATGAAGGCACCTACCAAAGCTATCTTGAAAAAGCAGCAAGTCTAACAGAAGTGGAAGAATAAGAAAAAGGAGTCTGGACATTGATGTCTGGACTTATTTTTATATTTTACAAGTATAAAAATAAAAAAGGGAAAGTATTGATATTATTAAATGTTTATTTTATAATATTAAGTGCATATTAAAGATATGCTATGATTTTTAAAATAAGGAGACAAGATTAATGTATTTTAATCGTAAAAATTCAGAACAAAAGAATTGGCGTATGATCAAAAAGGGAAAACATTTCCTTTTTGGTTGTTCGCTTGTTTTTGCAGTTGGTGCAGCATTAGTAGCTCCATCAGTCAAAGTAGATGCAGTAGAAGCTAAGCAAGAACATAGCTCTACAGCAGAGGTGATTAAGTTGGTTGCAGCTGAAGAGAATGCAACTTATGCAGCACCAGCTGTAGAAGTAGCTCCAGCAGCAGTGGTTGAAGAAAAGGTTGAAACTACTCACAATTCTAAAGAAGAACCAGTAGTTACGACAGAAAAAGCTAAGGAAGCAGATAGCATCCAAGCTCCAGAAGTGACTGTGGTTTACAATCCAGCAGCACTTACTGATGAAGAAAAAGCAAAAGTTGTAGCAGCTGTTAAGGCAGCTAACTCTAAAGCAACTGATGTTCAAGTTCAAGCAGACGGATCAGTAGTTGTTACTTTTGCAGATGGTTCGACTGCAAGCTTGTCAGCAGTTCAAACTATTAAAGATGGCTCTAAAGTAGCTAAACCACGTAGAGCACGTGCGGCAGTAGCAGCTCCAGTCATCACTTCAAACCTTGATGGAAAAGGTAGTTCTGCAACGGATGTAACTGTCCAAGCACCAGCAGGTTCAACTGTTAAACTCTACAATAGTGATGGTACTGTTATCGGTCAAGCAGTAGCAAATGCTCAAGGTGTAGCTACAGTTACGCCAACAAACAGCCTTCCTGTAGGCGAAATCACAGCTACAGCTACACCAGCAGGCGAAAGTGAGTCTCCTAAGAGCGCTCCTGTCACAGCGACTCGTGCAGAAAAGCCTGAAGTAGACGGAGGTGTTTTAAGAGGGAATGATAGTGATAATACCCAACTACTTGTTACCAGATCACATATCACGGTTTATCCAGGTGAATCTGTTAACATTGGTGTTGTAGCAGCATCTAATGAGATGGAAACCTTTTGGGTTCCTAACAATCCATATGGTGTCAGTGGCTTGGCACCTATAGGTGTGTACCTAGAGACAGCTGGGACAGAGACCTATAAAAAACGTGAAAACGGATACGGAGGTACTGTTGCTTGGGATCAACCAGCAGGTGATACTGTTGTGACCTTCGCAGTTAGAAGTAAGAATAATGCACTTGTAACGAGAGACCTTAGAGTTACCGTTTTGGAACTTACTAAGAAGCTTGATGCTGTTCCAGGTGAAAAGGTAGAAGTTGCTGATCTTAACAATGTTTCTGAAAACGAGAAAAATAAAATTATCGCAGCAACTGAAAAAGCAAATTCGAATTTCCCTCCAGGCACTTTATATAATGTTGATCAAAGAGGAAATCTTGTCATTACTTATCCTGATAAGTCTACTGATAAGATTACAGCAGCATACTTAGTTACTCCAGCGGCTAGGGAAGCAGACAAATATACGCCGACTGCTAAGGCACAAACAGTTGCTCCGGGTTCAACACCAGACGCTAAAAACTCAATCAATAATGCTGGTGAACTTCCAAGTGGCACTACCTTCGCTTATAAGATACCAGTAGATACCGCAACCGAGGGTGAAAAAGATGCGATAGTAGTCGTTACTTACCCAGACAAGTCAACAGACGAAGTTCCAGTTAAAGTAACTGTAAAAGATCCACGTAGCGATGCGGATAAGAACGAACCAAAAGCTAAGGAACAAACTGTTAAAGTTGGTGACGCACCAAAAGCAGAAGATTCAATTGCGAACTTCAAAGACCTTCCTTCAGGAACAACCGCTAAGTTCAAGGAACCAGTAGATACAACAACTCCAGGAGACAAAACACCAGTAGTTGTTGTAACTTACCCAGATGGCTCTAAGGATGAAGTTCCAGTTAAAGTAACTGTAAAAGATCCACGTAGCGATGCGGATAAGAACGAACCAAAAGCTAAGGAACAAACTGTTAAAGTTGGTGACGCACCAAAAGCAGAAGATTCAATTGCGAACTTCAAAGACCTTCCTTCAGGAACAACCGCTAAGTTCAAGGAACCAGTAGATACAACAACTCCAGGAGACAAAACACCAGTAGTTGTTGTAACTTACCCAGATGGCTCTAAGGATGAAGTTCCAGTTAAAGTAACTGTAAAAGATCCACGTAGCGATGCGGATAAGAA
>WIJN01000027.1:0-13257 GCA_009496085.1 Streptococcus mitis
ACCTTAGTTGTAGTGCCCTGCACATTGGTTCGTCTTGTTCAGTTTTCAAAGGTCTTTGTCACTCACTTCTCTCAAGTGACAACTATATTAGTATATCACAGTCGCTTTCGCTTGTCAACACTTTTTTGAAACTTTTTTAAGTTTTTTTGAAACTTTTTTTCATCAAGTGTTCCAACCGCAACATACCATAGTCCGTACGGGATTCGAACCCGTGTTACCGCCGTGAAAAGGCGGTGTCTTAACCCCTTGACCAACGGACCAGAGTTGTTATTTTCAACTCTTACTATTATACAGCCTTTTTGTTTTTTGTCAACTACTTTTTTAAACTTTTTACAATTTTTTTCGACTTTTTAAAATTTGACTATTTTAGCCCAATAGCAAACTCTTTAAACACTATGCTTTTCTCTTTTTTATCAGCTTTACAACAGCTTCAGTTCGAGCGGTATGTGGGAACATATCGACCGACTGGATATAATGAAGATCATAGACTTCTACCAAACGCACCAAATCCCGTGCTAAGGTTGAAACATTACATGAAATATAAACCATTTTTTCTGGCACATATGTAAGAATAGTGTCTAACAACTTATCATCCAGACCTGTACGCGGTGGATCCACAATCAGTGCATCTGCTCTGTATCCTTCCTTATACCATCGAGGAATAATCTCTTCTGCTGTCCCTGCTTCGTAATGTGTATTATCAAATCCCATTCTTTTAGCATTTCGCTTAGCATCTTCAATAGCTTCTGGAATAATATCCATACCTCTGAGTGTTTTAACTTTCTTTGCAAAGGCAAATCCAATCGTTCCAACTCCACAATAAGCGTCAATCAAATGGTCTTCTTTACTAACATCTAGCGCTTTTACTGCTTCGCTATAGAGGACTTCTGTTTGTTCAGGATTTAACTGATAGAAAGCTCTAGGGGATAGTGAGAATTCATAGTCGAGTACACCTTCTTGAATACTCTCTTCTCCCCAGATAATCTCTGTCTTTTCACCATAAATCTCGCTGGTTTTAGCTGTATTTGTATTCACAGCGACTGTCACAATTTCTGGAAAATCTTTAACTAATTCTTTTACAAGTTGGATTAAGTTAAGCTGACGGTTTGTAACAATAATAATCTGAACCTGTCCGGTCTTCCTTGCTCGTCGAACCATAATAGTACGGACACCTAGGACTTTCCTCTCGTCTGTGATTGGAATCTGGTAATAAGTAAGTAATTCTGCTAGACGATTAGCAATCACTTGGGTTTCCTTGTCTTGTACCAGGCAATCTTTCAACTCTACTAAATAGTGAGAGTTTTGTGCATATAAGCCCGCCTTGACCTGATTCTTAAATTTTCGAGTCTGAAATTGTAACTTAGCACGGTAGTACTTTGGTTCCTGCATACCAATCGTCGGGCGGATCTCATAATTTTCATATCCTGCAGGGGCAAATTTTTTCAGCGCTTGATGAAGCAAGTCCGTCTTGAACTCCAACTGCTTATCATAATGCAGGTGCATGATTTGGCAGCCTCCGCACTCATTGTAAATAGTACAAGCTGGCACAACGCGAAATTTAGACTTCTTGTTGACCTTTAATAATTTCGCTTCAACAAAGTTACGTTTAATAGAAGTAATCTGACAATAGATATCTTCTCCTTTTAAAGCTCCAGGTACAAAGACTAACGTTTTTTGGTAAAAGCCGATTCCCTCACCATTAATTCCCATGCGCTTGATTTTTAATGGTATTTTTTGTTTCACTTTCAGATTCATATCCCTATCTTATCACATTTTGAGTTATAATAGAACTATGAAAATCACAAAACTTGAAAAGAAAAAAAGACTCTATCTGATGGAGCTTGATAATGGCGACAAATGCTTCATCACCGAAGATACAATTGTTCGTTTTATGTTATCGAGAGATAAGGTGATAAGCGAAGAGGAATTGAAAGAGATTCAGGACTTTGCTCAATTTTCTTATAGTAAGAATCTAGCCCTCTATCACCTATCCTTTAAAGCACGCACTGAAAAAGAAGTAAGAGAATATCTGAAAAAATACGATTTCAATGAAAACATAGCTTCTCAGGTCATTGCTAATCTTAAAAAAGATAATTGGATTAATGATAGCCAGTACGCTTATGCTATCATCAATGCCAATCACCTTTCAGGAGACAAGGGGCCTTATGTACTGACTCAGAAACTAACACAAAAAGGGATTTCAAAATCTACTACAGAAGAGATTTTAAATGAATTTGATTTTTCGGAAGTTGCTCAACGTGTAGCCAATAAACTATTGAAAAAATATGAGGGAAAACTTCCATCTCGTGCCTTACAAGATAAGATTATCCAAAATCTTACCAACAAAGGGTTTTCCTATTCTAATGCTAAAACTGCCTTTGACGAGTTGGATAGTCAAGTTGACCAAGAAACGACTCAGGAACTCATCTTCAAGGAACTTGATAAGCAATATGCCAAGTATGCCCGAAAATATGAAGGATACGAACTTAAACAGCGTTTAACCCAAGTTTTAGCACGAAAGGGCTACGATTTTTCGGATATAGCAAGCGCTCTCAGAGAATATCTTTAATATTTTCATGTAAAATTCACAGATTTTAGGTAATTTTATGGTACAATAGTAAACGATAAACTTATAAATTGTAGAAAGTTGGTTAGTTATGAAGCTTCCAAAAGAAGGCGACTTTATTACAATTCAAAGTTATAAGCATGATGGGAGTCTCCACCGAACTTGGCGGGACACCATGGTACTAAAAACAACAGAAAACGCCATTATTGGTGTCAACGATCATACACTTGTTACCGAAAGTGATGGTCGTCGTTGGGTCACTCGAGAACCGGCTATTGTTTACTTTCACAAGAAATATTGGTTTAATATCATTGCCATGATTCGTGATAATGGGATTTCCTACTATTGCAACATGGCTAGCCCCTACTATCTGGATGAAGAAGCACTGAAGTATATTGATTATGATTTGGATGTTAAAATTTTTACAGATGGAGAGAAACGTCTCTTGGACGTTGAGGAGTATGAGCGTCACAAACGCAAAATGAATTATTCTGATGATTTGGACTATATTTTAAAAGAACATGTCAAAATTCTTGTTGATTGGATTAATAATGGACGTGGTCCTTTCTCAGAAGCCTATGTAAACATTTGGTACAAGCGCTATGTAGAACTAAAGAATCGGTAAAGTTGTCAAACTGGGGTGAAAGCCCTGGTTTTTTTATTTGAAAAACCCAGTTTTTCAGCTGGGTTGATTTCTATATATCTAATTTCGTAACAGTAAATTTGATGTGGGAATAGTCTTTTTCAACATCCTTATCCAGCAAGAAAGCTGTGGCATCCTTCTTAACTTGAACCAGGTCAATATTCTGAGCCTGGGCTGCATAAACGCATCCACAATAACATTGACGATAGATATCATACTCCTCACACATCTCTACTGAACGTTTGTAGCCTTGATTTTTCTTGAAATCGCTGGGAAGATAGTGGGTGGTATAAATTTTTTGCACATCGATTCCGATGCTGTTGATGGTTTGAGAATTCTTATGAGGACTGATGGTTAAAGCCGAACCAAAGTAGTCAAAACCTAAATCCATAGCCACTTGCGCTGTTTTATCCAGGCGGTAGTCAAAACAAACCTTACAACGATCACCACCTTCAGGCTCTTCTTCCAAACCTCGAACCAGTTTACGATATTCGTTAGGTTCATAAGGAGCTTCTAGATATTGAACGTTATTGCCAGTTCGCTCATTGAAATCACTGACAAACTTTTTAGTCACATAGGCACGCTTATGGTATTCTGCCTTGGGATGGATATTAGAATTGGCAAAATAAATGGTCACGTCTGCATACTTAGTCAAATATTCTAGAGTATAGGTACTGCAAGGGGCACAGCAAACATGCATGAGAATAGTTGGCCGTTGCTCATTTTTCTCCCATACTTGTACCATCTTCTGCATGACACGGTCATAATTAATCTTCTGATTGGGGTTCATCTTGCTCAGAATTTCTTCTACATCGATCATGTTCTTCTCCTTTTTCTAGTCTTATTTTATCATATAAATTAGGAGAGCTCAAATCTATTTAGAAGTGAATATCATAAAAAGGAGGGTTAGTCATCCCCTCCTTTTGTGTTTTTTATAAGTTGTTTTCTATAGAAAGCTTACATCATACCGCCCATCATACTTGGATCCATTGCCGGAGCCGGAGCTACTGGTTCTGGTTTATTGGCTACAACTGCTTCCGTAGTCAAAATCAAGCTGGCTACAGATGCTGCATTTTGTAGAGCTGAACGACTCACTTTAACTGGATCGATAATCCCTTGATCAATCATGTTGACCCATTCGCCAGTTGCTGCATTGAAGCCTGTACCAACTCCAGCATTTTTCAAACGATCGATAACAATAGATCCTTCAAATCCTGCATTGTGGGCGATTTGACGAACAGGTTCTTCCAAGGCACGGAGAACAATATTGCGACCTGTTGCTTCGTCTCCTGTCAATTCCAAATCAGCCACGGCTGGGATAACATTTACAAGGGCTGTTCCACCACCTGCAACGATTCCTTCTTCAACGGCTGCACGAGTAGCGTTGAGGGCATCTTCAATGCGGAGCTTCATTTCTTTCAACTCAGTTTCAGTTGCGGCTCCGACCTTAATAACCGCTACACCACCTGACAATTTTGCCAAGCGTTCTTGCAATTTTTCACGGTCAAATTCAGAAGTTGTAGTTTCGATTTGAGACTTGATAACTGCAACACGGTGAGAAATGGCTTCAGGATTTCCAGCACCTTCTACGATAACAGTGCTATCTTTGTCCACAGTCACTCTCGCTGCTTGACCAAGTGCTTCAATCGTTGCATCTTTCAACTCAAGACCAAGGTCTTCTGTGATAACTGTTCCGCCTGTTAAGATGGCGATATCTTCTAGCATAGCTTTGCGACGGTCACCAAAACCAGGTGCCTTGACTGCTACCACGTTGAAGGTTCCACGAATCTTGTTCAATACAAGAGTTGGAAGAGCTTCACCATCCACATCATCCGCAATAATCAAGAGTGGACGACTGCTTTGGAGAATGCTTTCTAGAAGTGGTAAGATTTCTTGGATATTTGAAATCTTCTTATCAGTAATCAAAATGTATGGATTTTCAAGGTCAGCTACCATTTTTTCGCTATCTGTCACCATGTACTGTGAAAGATAACCACGGTCGAACTGCATTCCTTCAACAACTTCAAGCTCTGTTTCCATACCACGTGACTCTTCGATAGTGATGACTCCATCTTTGCCAACTTTTTCCATGGCTTCAGAGATGTACTCACCAACTTTTTCAGAACGAGAAGATACGGCAGCAACCTGAGCGATAGCTTCTTTGTTGGCAACAGGGATGGCGTTGTTTTTCAAGGCTTCAACTGCTGCGGCAACTGCTGTTTCAATCCCACGACGAATACCGAGTGGATTTGCACCTGCTGTGACATTTTTGATTCCTTCACGGACGATAGCTTGGGTCAAGACTGTTGCAGTCGTAGTCCCGTCACCTGCGATATCATTGGTTTTAGAAGCTACTTCTGATACTAACTTAGCACCCATATTTTCGAAATGGTCTTCCAATTCGATTTCTTTAGCAATGGTCACACCGTCATTGGTGATGAGTGGTGAACCGAATGATTTTTCAAGAACGACATTACGACCTTTTGGTCCCAAGGTTACTTTAACAGTATCTGCAAGGATATCGACACCACGGACCATAGCAGAACGAGCATCCGATGAAAATTTAATTTCTTTTGACATACTTACTTTCTCCTTCTATTCTTCAATGATAGCCAAGATGTTAGCTTCACCAACGATGATGTACTTCTCATCGCCATCTTTGACATCAAGGCCTGCGTGGGCTTCAACTAAGACACGGTCTCCAGCCTTAACACTTGGAACAACCAAGTCACCGTTCAAAGTACGAACACCTTGTCCAGTAGCTACAACTTGGGCTGTTTTTGTTTTTTCTTGGGCTGAGCCTGCAAGGACAAAACCTCCAACAGTTTGTTCTTTTTCTTCTACTTTTAAGACCACACGGTCCCCTAATGGTTTCAACATCTGATTTCCTCCATAATGAGATAGATAGTATTAGCACTCTTTATACCTGAGTGCTAATTCATAGTTCTATTGTATCACTTGGTCAGAAATAGTCAAGGAAAAAGTCTGACTTTCTCAAGATAAAAAGCCTGATACCAACTCAGACTTTTCAGTGTTTATACTCAATACAAATCAAAGTGCAAACTAGGAAGCTTGTCGCAGGCTGCTAAAAACACAGTTTTGAGATTGTAGATAAGACTGACAAAGTCAGTTACCTATACCTACGGCAAGGTGAAGCTGAGGTGGTTTGAAGAGATTTTCGAGGAGTATTAAAATGGTAGTTCTTCCTCTTCCAAAACCAAATCTGCCAAATCCTGCCCTGCATTATTTTCACGCATAGCACGTTGGGCACGACTTTCCAAGAGTTGGAATCCTGTCACAAGGACTTCGGTTACATAGTTCATCTGACCATTTTTCTCAAAGCGACGGGTACGCAATTCCCCATCAACGGAAATGAGACTACCTTTAGTTGCGTAGCTGGCCAAGCTTTCTGCTAGTCTGCCCCAAAGGACCATATTGACAAAATCAGCTTCACGTTCACCGTTTTGGTCTTTGTAACGACGGTTCACAGCGATAGTTGCTCGCGCTACTGACTTGTCATTGCTGGTTTTGTGCAATTCTGGTGTAGACGTCAAGCGTCCGATCATGATAACTTTATTATACATATTTTCTTCCTCCTACTTATCTATTCGTAGGAAATCAAAAAAAGTTACAGAAATTTGTAACTTTTCGAGAAAATTTTTTATTTTTTATGAACCATGAAACCTGTCGCCTGTTGATTGGCCATAATGGTCATATCTGTAATCTGCACACGACGAGGTTGACTGGTCACGTAGACCACTGTGTCTGCAATATCCTGAGCTTGCAAGGCTTCGATTCCCTGATAAACCGTCGCAGCTCGTTCTTTATTACCATGAAAACGCACTATAGAAAAATCTGTTTCGACAATTCCAGGCTGAATGGTCGTCACCTTGATATCCGTTGCGATGGTATCAATTCGCAGACCATCTGAAAAGGTCTTAACTGCTGCCTTGGTAGCTGAATAAACTGCTGCACCTGCATAAGCGTAGATTCCTGCGGTTGACCCCATGTTGATGATATGTCCTTGATTGGCTTTTACCATTGCTGGCAAGAAAGAGCGAGTGACTGCCATCAAACCTTTGACATTGGTATCCAGCATGGTCAACATATCCAACTCTTCATAGTCCTGATAAGGTGCTAAACCTAGAGCCAGTCCGGCGTTGTTGACTAAGATATCAATCCGCCCTATCATTTCTAGAATATCGGAGCAGACAGTCTTTACCATAGTCATATCCGTGACATCTAGTGGAAAGGTCCAGACGGTTTGATTTGGGAAGGTCTCTGCAAACTCCGACTTGAGGGTTTCTAATCGGTCTATCCGCCGTCCTGTTAGAACGACATTCTCACCCTGCTCCAGATAAGCACGCGCAATTGCTTCACCGATTCCTGAAGTCGCTCCTGTAATCACTACATTTTTTGCCATCTTATTTCCTTCTATCTGGTGGTCCAGATACTGATAACTTCCTAAGCAGTCCAGTGTTTCGCTGGGGCAAATGGAGTTCCAACAACTTGGTCTTCTGATAATTCAATAATACCACGTTTTTGCGGAGCGTTTGGCAAATGCAATTCACGAGGACTACACATCATGCCAAAACTCTTTTCACCACGAAGTTCACCTGGGAAAATGAGATTCCCTTTTGGCATCATAGCTCCAGGAAGAGCGACAATGGTTTTCAACCCCACACGCGCATTGGGAGCCCCTGCAACGATTTGCACTGTCTTATCACTTGCGACTGCAACTTGGCAGATGTTGAGGTGGTCACTATCTGGATGGGCTACCATCTCGACAATTTCACCAACAACAAACTTAGGTTCCTTGTCATTAACAATTTCTTCTGCAAAGCCTTCTGCCTGCAACTCTTGGTTCAAACGAGCGACTTGCTCATCTGTCAAAAAGACTTGACCGCGCTCTGCAATTTCAAACAAACTTGAAACTTCGAAAATATTCCAAGCCACTGTTTCTCCATTTTCTTTGATGAAAACTCGGGCTACCTTGCCTTTGCGCTCCACGTCCAACTTGGCATCTCCGCTATTTTTCACGATGACCATAAGGACATCGCCGACATGTTCTTTATTATATGTAAAAATCATTGTTTCCTTTTCTCCTATTTCAGTCCTGCTAAAAAGTCATTGATTTGTTGCTTGCTTTTACGGTCGCGATTAACAAAACGGCCGATTTCCTTGTCCTTTTCTAGAACAACAAGGCTAGGGATTCCATAAACATCCCAGAGTTTGGCCAAATCCATATACTGGTCTCGGTCCACTCGAATAAAGGTGAACTCTGGATTGGTCTCCTCAATTTCTGGCAAGGCAGGATAGATATAACGACAATCGCCACACCAGTCCGCCACAAAAAGGAAGACTTTCTTGCCATCCTTTTCCACTAAAGATGCCAATTCTTCTAAACTTGCTGGTTGTATCATAAAACTTCCTCCTCATAGACTAGGTCTTCATTTTCATAGACAAAGGTATAATGACGGCCATCCTCAAAAATGACGCCACCAACCAAGCTCTCCAGACTGCTTTCATAAACTTGAACATAGAGGGTCGCAATTTCCCCCATGTCTGAAAAATGGTCTCGCACAATCGCTGTCAACTCTTCCTGAGTCTTCATGAGCTTATGGTCATCTACAACTTTTTTCGTAGCAAGGGCAAGGCTTCCAATACCAAGCAGAGCCAAACCTGCCACCCACATTTTTTTAGCTTTCATACCATTCATTTTAACACAAAAAAGTCTTTAGGACAAATGAGGAAGCAGCATAAAAACAAGTAAAAAGCCTCTTCCTTTAAGGAAAAGGACTTCTTATACTCAATGAAAATCAAAGAGCAAACTAGGAAGCTAGCAGCAGGTTGCTCAAAGCACTGCTTTGAAGTTGTAGATAGAACTGACGAAGTCAGCTCAAAACAGCGTTTTGAGGTTGTGGATAAAGCTGACGTGGTTTGAAGAGATTTTCGAAGAGTATTATTCTTATTGCCAGGCACCTGAGTTGCCAACGTAGTAACCATCAGGTGTATAGGTATTGCGAAGCATCTTACCTGATGAAGCTAGATAATACCACTTGCCATTATCTTTGACCCAATCATTCGCTAACATGGCTCCAGAAGAACTTACATAATACCATTCTCCCTTGTCATAAACCCAAGTGCTTGCTTTCATAGCTCCTGAAGTTGATAAATAGTACCACTTGCCTTGATCGTAAAGCCAATCACTCGCAATCATGGCTCCTGATGATTTAAAGGCATACCAGTTGCTACCTTGATAAAGCCAAGTTTGATTGAACATGACCCCTTTATCATTCATAAAGTACCAAGTTCCCTTGTCCTTAACCCAATCATTCTGCACTAAGTGACCTTGTTTTTGATAGTACCAGCTTTGGTTTGATTTTAGCCAACTTTCTGCTTTTACAATCGGATAAAGTTCTTTGAAAGATCCTCCATCATATTTATGACTGATAGATTTTAGTTTTTCAAGCTTCAGCTCGCCATTGTCATAGTCTGCCCAAGCAAAGACTTTTTGATCATTGACAGTCTCTGGTAAGGTAGCAGTGTAAGTCTTGGTTTGATAATCCCATTTAGCATCGAGGTAAGTGTATTGATCATTTGATTCTTCAATACGATAGTAGCCTCTCTTTCCACTATCATTATGAATATCATCCACAACTTTAGTGGACCAGGTCTTTACTTCGTTGCCGCTCTTAGCCTCGACCTTGATATCTCCTCTATAGCCATATGGAACATAGAAATTCAGGTAACGCCCCTCTACACCCATCATAAACTTGTCCTTTTCTTGACCTAGAAAATTGACAGTCTGATCTTGACCATTGAGACTAACCGTCCACTCGATTTTCTCGGTTTTTGGCAAATCCAAGACTTTGATATCCACTTCATGACCATTGTTAAACCGAAGAATCTTGCCATCTTGATACTGTACTCCACACTTAACAACCCATTCTTCTTTAAGTTCAAATGCCTGCCCCGAATGAGGAAAAGCCAGTAAAGCTAAACCTGCTAGAGACAAACCAAATAGTGTGATTTTTTTCATTGTAGTCCCTCCTTAGGATTTTTTATGTTAATTATATCACTATGTTTTTATTTTGCAAATCATATCCTAAATATGCAATCAAAAAACCTCTGAGATTCTTCTCAAAGGTTTTGATTTGGCTAATTACTGTTCTCAACTGCTGCAGTGACAAAGGCAGTGTAGAGTTCTTCTGGGCGGTTTGGACGACTTGAAAGTTCAGGGTGATACTGGCAAGCCACAAAGAATTTATTTTCAGGAATTTCAACGATTTCTACCAAACGATTGTCTGGAGAAACACCTGAGAAGACAAAGCCTGCTGCCTCAAACTGCTCACGGAAGGCATTGTTAAACTCATAGCGGTGACGGTGACGGCGTTGCACCACTTCTTGATTGTGATAAGCAGCTGCTGCCTTAGAGCCACGTTTCAACTTAGACGGATAAAGCCCCAAGCGAAGGGTTCCCCCCATGTCCTCAACGTCAATCTGATCACGCATGATATCAATGATAGGGTATTTTGTTTCTGGTGCAAGTTCTGCAGAATTGGCACCTTCGAGTCCTAAAACGTGACGAGCAAACTCGATACAAGTCAACTGCATTCCCAAGCAGACACCCAACATGGGAACATCATTCTCACGCGCATAGCGGATGGCTTGGATTTTCCCTTCAGTACCACGCTTGCCAAAACCACCTGGTACGATGATTCCGTCCGCATCAGACAAAAGCTCTGCCACATTCTCTGCTGTCACATCATTGGCATTGACCCAATTAATCTTAACTTCTGCGTCGTTGGCATAACCAGAGTGTTTCAAGGCTTCAACCACAGAGATGTAGGCATCTTGCAACTCAACATACTTACCAACAAGGGAAATTTTAACTTGTTTTTTCAGGTTCATGACCTTGTCCACCATGGCTGACCATTCTGTCATATCCGCTACTGGTGCGTCTAGTTTCAAATGGTCACAGACAATTTGGTCCATACCTTGAGCCTGCAAGTTCAATGGAATTTGGTAAAGGTGTTCAACATCCAACGATTCGATAACAGCTTCTGGTGCCACATCACAGAACTGGGCTAGTTTGTTTTTAATTCCTTGACCAGCTGGTTCTTCTGTACGAATAACCAACATATTTGGTTGGATTCCCAATCCACGCAATTCTTTTACAGAGTGCTGGGTTGGTTTGGTTTTCATTTCACCAGCTGCCTTGAGGTAAGGAAGCAAGGTTGTATGAATGTACATGACATTATCTGCACCCACATCTGCCTTCATTTGACGAAGGGCCTCTAGGAATGGCAAGGACTCAATATCCCCAACGGTTCCGCCGACCTCTGTGATAATGACATCAGAGTCGGTCGTTAGAGCGGCACGCTTGATTTTTTCTTTCAAAGCATCTGTGATATGAGGAATAACCTGAACAGTTGCCCCAAGGTATTCTCCACGGCGTTCCTTACGAAGAACTTCACTGTAAATTTTACCAGTTGTCACGTTGGAATATTTGTTGAGATTGATATCGATGAAACGTTCATAGTGACCCAAGTCCAAATCTGTCTCAGCTCCATCATCTGTCACAAAAACTTCCCCGTGCTGGTAAGGACTCATAGTTCCCGGATCAATATTGATATAAGGGTCAAATTTTTGAATGGTTACTTTGAGACCACGATTTTTCAAGAGACGACCTAGACTTGCTGCCACAATCCCTTTCCCAATAGACGATACCACACCACCAGTTACAAAAATATATTTCGTTGACATAGATTCCTCTTTCTAAAATGCTCAAGGTCTTGCTAACTACGAGGGGACATAGAAAACAAGACCCTATTAATAAGAATAATCTGGGACTACTGCACCAGATTCACAACCAAAATACAAGAAGATAACTTCTTGAAAAAACAAAAATAGCTCCCTAAGAACTAGGGAGCCCCGACCTCTAAAAGAGGTGCCCGAACAATATGATACCTAAAAATAGGATAATTGTCAATAGCTAACTTTTATTCCTCGATGTTTTCAGAATCATCGTCTGAAAACTCGTCATCTTCTTCATTGAGATCCACGTCTTCACCCAAGTCATCAGGGGCAATCTCGTTGATTTCTGCATCATAAGCTTCCACTTCATTTTTCTCATCATCTGGATTTTCATCATCGTATGAAAGAGCTGGATCCGCTTCGTATGCATCTTCGTCTTCTGGATCATCCGCATTGTAGTCAATGGCATCTGAATCACCATCCATGAAGGCATTAACACGTTTTTTCTTAGCTTTTGGTGCTACTTCATCGTCGTCATTTTCTTCAAGAGCGATGATTTCTTCGTCGATTTCGTCTACGCCATACCATGAACGAAGACCCCATTTGTTATCTCCAAGTGAGATGAAGCTACCATCAAAGTTCAACTCTGTGTAGAACAAAGGCAAAGCTTCGCGGATATCGCTGTTTGATGTTCCAAGGTAGTTTTGAATTTCGTTTACAAGATCGCTAAAATGCATCTCATGGTCGCGACCACGAAGTTCCAAGATAGCACGCGCTACCTCAATCATAGATAGTTCACTTTTTTCTTGCCCAGCAAATACTTCTAATTCCAAAGCGTTTCTCCTCATTTATACTACTATCGCCAGAGCGAACAGACTCTGACCTCATTTTATCATTTACTCTTTATTTTACGATAATTTTGCAGAATAGTCAAAGGTTAAGGGGGAGAAAGTGATAGGACTTTTATTTCTTCGCTACCCAGCCGATGGTGTCGCTTGGTGGGTTTTCAGTATCAATCCAGATGAATTCAATCCCGATTTCCTCATTTTTAAACTTAGTCAAACGAATACCGTTGATTTCCAGTTCATTGAGTCGTTGACCTGTCAAGACTTCTCGTTCTTTCAACTGGAAAACGCCACGTAAGATCCAATTCCCAAGGATTTCGGGACTTTGACAGTTATGAAGTAAAAAAATCCCCATAAAGGTTGATATAAGAGCATTTTCTTGTCAAATTCTACCACTTTTTATTTGCGTACTTTCTCGTACTTTGTTATAATAGAGTGAGGTA
>WIJN01000028.1:0-11779 GCA_009496085.1 Streptococcus mitis
CGGTCAATGCCAGTACAGGTGCTCTTACTCCAACAGTAAGGAAAGACGTTGCCAATCCAAAAGGTGCCAAATCTAAAGTTGTGGTTACACCACTTAAGCCAAGTGTTCGTTATGAAAAAGACGCTACAAGACCCAAAGGTGAAGCTAATGTAACAACAGCTGGTACTTCAGGCACTAGAACAGTCACTACAACTTATACTGTTAACCCTGCAGACGGTAGCCTCATTCCACATGAAGGAAAACCAGTTATCAAATCGTCAACTCCTACGGTGGTCAAAGTTCCAGCCAAAGATGAGGTTGAATACCTCAAAGAAGGCGATGACGTTGTTAAGAAGACTACAAGTTACCAAGTCAATGCGAGTACAGGTACCCTTACTTCAATAGAGAAAAAGGAAGTGTTCAAGCAAGATGGTGCCAAATCAACAGTTGTGGTTACACCACTTGAGCCAATTGTTCGTTATGAAAAAGACGCCACAAGAGCCAAAGGTGAAGCTAATGTAACAACAGCTGGTACTCCAGGGACAAGTACAGTAACTACAACCTATACTGTTAATCCGACAGATGGTAGCCTTGTTCCGCATGAAGAACCAGCAGTGGTAGTCCCATCAAAACCGACAGTGGTCAAAGTGCCAGCTAAAGATGAGGTTGAATACCTAAAAGACGGCGATGACGTTGTTAAGAAGACTACAACTTACGAAGTGAATGCAAGCACAGGTGCTCTTATTCCAACAGTAAGGAAAGACATTGCTAGTCCAAATGGCACGAAAGCTACAGTAGTGGTTACACCACTTGAGCCAAGTATCCGTTATGAAAAAGACGCCACAAGAGCTAAAGGTGAAGCTAATGTAACAACAGCTGGTACTCCAGGGACAAGTACAGTAACTACAACCTATACTGTTAATCCGACAGATGGTAGCCTCGTTCCGCATGAAGAACCAGCAGTGGTAGTCCCATCAAAACCGACAGTGGTCAAGGTGCCAGCTCAAGATGAGGTTGAATACCTCAAAGACGGCGACGACATTGTTAAGAAAACAACAACTTACGCGGTCAATACAAGTACAGGTGTCCTGACTCCAACAGAGAAAAAGGAAGTGTTCAAGCAAGATGGTGCCAAATCAACAGTTGTGGTTACACCACTTGAGCCAAGTGTCCGTTATGAGAAAGATGCCACAAAAGCCAAAGGTGAAGCTAATGTAACAACAGCTGGTACTCCAGGTACAAGTACAGTAACTACTACCTACACAGTCAATTCGACAGATGGTAGCCTCATTCCGCATGAAGAACCTGCAGTGGTAGTCCCATCAAAACCTACAGTGGTCAAAGTCCCAGCCCAAGACGAGGTTGAATACCTCAAAGAAGGCGATAATGTTGTTAAGAAGACAACAACTTACGCAGTCAATCCAAACACAGGTATCCTTACCCCAACTGTAAGGAAAGACATTGCCAGTCCAAATAGCACGAAAGCTACAGTAGTGGTTACACCACTTGAGCCAAGTATCCGTTATGAAAAAGACGCCACAAGAGTCAAAGGTGAAGCTAATGTAACAATGGCTGGTACTCCAGGCACTAGAACAGTAACTACCACCTACACGGTTAATCCTACAGATGGTAGTCTTATTCCGCATGAAGAACCGGCAGTAGTAGTCCCATCAAAACCGACAGTGGTCAAGGTTCCAGCTAAAGATGAGATTGAATACCTCAAAGAAGGCGATAATGTTGTTAAGAAGACAACCACTTACGAAGTCAATGAAAGTACAGGTATCCTTACTCCAACAGAGAAAAAGGAAATCTTCAAACAAAATGGTGCCAAGGCTAAGGTTGTTGTTACCTCACTTGATCCAAGTGTTCATTATGAAAAAGACGCCACAAGAGCTAAAGGTGAAGCTAATGTAACAACAGCTGGTACTCCAGGCACTAAAATAGTGACTACAACCTACACGGTTAATCCTACAGATGGTAGCCTCATTCCGCATGAAGGCCAACCAGTTATCAAACCGTCAACTCCTACAGTGGTCAAAGTTCCAGCTAAAGATGAGGTCGAATACCTCAAAGAAGGCGATGACGTTGTTAAGAAGATAACCAACTACCAAGTCAGTGCAAGTACAGGTGTCCTTACCCCAACAGAGGCAACAGAAATCTTCAAGAGAAACGGTGCTAAATCTACAGTTGTTGTTACGCCAATCCAGCCAAGTGTTCGTTATGAAAAAGACGCTACAAGAGTCAAAGGTGAAGCTAATGTAACAATGGCTGGTACTCCAGGTACTAGAACAGTCACTATAACTTATATTGTTAACCCTACAGATGGTAGCCTCATTCCGCATGAGGAACCGGCAGTAGTAGTCCCATCAAAACCGACAGTGGTCAAAGTGCCAGCTCAAGATGAGGTTGAATACCTCAAAGAAGGCGATGACGTGGTTAAGAAGACAACCAGCTACCAAGTCAATGCAAGTACAGGTGACCTGACTCCAACAGAGACAACAGAAATCTTCAAGAGAAACGGCGCTAAATCAACAGTTGTTGTTACGCTATTACAGCCAAGTGTTCGTTATGAAAAAGATGCCACAAAAGCTAGAGGTGGAGAAAATGTAACAATATCTGGTACTCCAGGCACTAAAACAGTTACTACAACTTATACTGTGAATTCGACAGATGGTAGCCTTATTCCGCATGAAGAACCTGCAGTGGTAGTCCCAGCAAAACCTACAGTGGTCAAAGTTCCAGCTAAAGACGAGGTTGAATACCTCAAAGAAGGTGATGACATTGTTAATAAGACGACCAGCTACCAAGTCAGTGCAAGTACAGGTGACCTGACTCCAACAGAGACAACAGAAATCTTCAAGAGAAACGGTGCTAAATCAACAGTTGTCGTTACCCAACTAGAGCCAAGTGTTAGTTATGAAAAAGACGCCACAAGAGCCAAAGGTGAAGCTAATGTAACAATAGCTGGTACTCCGGGAACAAGTACAGTAACCACAACCTATACTGTGAATCCGACAGATGGTATCCTCATTCCGCATGAAGGCCAACCAGTTATCAAACCTTCAATTTCGACAGTGGTCAAAGTGCCAGCTCAAGATGAGGTTGAATATCTCAAAGACGGCGATGATGTTGTTAAGGAGACTACAACTTACGAAGTGAATGAAGCTACAGGCTCCCTTAGTCCAACTGTAAGGAAAGACATTACCAGTCCAAATGGCACGAAAGCTACAGTAGTGGTTACACCACTTGAGCCAAGTATCCGTTATGAAAAAGACGTCACGAGAGCCAAAGGTGAAGCTAATGTAACAACCGATGGTACTCCAGGTACAAGAACAGTAACTACCACCTACACAGTCAATTCGACAGATGGCAGCCTCATTCCGCATGAGGAAACGGCAGTAGTAGTCCCATCAAAACCGACAGTGGTCAAAGTCCCAGCCAAAGATGAGGTTGAATACCTTAAAGAAGGCGATGATGTTGTTAAGAAGACAACAAGCTACCAAGTTAATGCAAGTACAGGCCACCTTACTCCAACAGAGAAGAAGGAAATCTTCAAGAGAAACGGCGCTAAATCAACAGTTGTGGTTACGCCAATCCAGCCAAGTGTCCATTATGAAAAAGACGCCACAAGAGCCAAAGGCGAAGCAAAAATCACAGTAGGTGGTACTTCAGGTACAAGCACAGTAACTACCACCTACACGGTTAATCCTACAGATGGTAGCCTCGTTCCGCATGAGGAAACGGCAGTAGTAGTCCCATCAAAACCGACAGTGGTCAAAGTTCCAGCCAAAGATGAAGTTGAATACCTCAAAGAAGGCGATGACGTTGTTAAGAAGACAACCAGCTACCAAGTCAATGCAAGTACAGGTGGTCTTGCTCCAACAGAGAAAAAGAAAGTTTTCAAGAAAGATGGCGCCAAAGCTAAGGTTGTTGTTACGCCAATCGAGCCAAGTATCCGTTATGAAAAAGACACCACAAGAGCTAAAGGTGAAGCTAATGTAACAACAGCTGGTACTCCAGGCACTAGAACGGTCACTACCACTTATACTGTTAATCCTATAGACGGAAGCCTCATTCCACATGAAGAACCATCAGAAGTAGTCCCACCAAAACCGACAGTGGTCAAGGTCCCAGCTAAGGATGAGGTTGAATATCTCAAAGAAGGCGATGACATTGTTAAGAAGACAACCAGCTACCAAGTCAATGCAAGTACAGGTGACCTGACTTCAACAGAGACAACAGAAATCTTCAAGAGAAACGGCGCTAAATCAACAGTTGTGGTTACACCACTTGAGCCAATTGTTCGTTATGAAAAAGACGCCACAAAAGCTAAAGGTGAAGCTAATGTAACAGTATCTGGTACTCCAGGAACTAGAACAGTCACTACAACCTACACGGTTAATCCAACAGATGGTAGCCTCGTTCCGCATGAAGAACCAGCAGAAGTAGTCCCACCAAAACCGACAGTGGTCAAAGTTCCAGCTCAAGATGAGGTCGAATACCTCAAAGAAGGCGATGATGTTGTTAAGAAGACCATAACTTACGTGGTCAATGCCAGTACAGGTGCTCTTACTCCAACAGAGAAAAAGGAAATCTTCAAACAAAATGGCGCTAAATCTAAAGTTGTCGTTACATCAATAGAGCCAAGTGTACGTTATGAGAAAGATGCCACAAGAGCTAAAGGTGAAGCAAATGTTACAATAGTTGGTACTCCAGGGACAAGTACAGTAACTACAACCTATACTGTTAACCCTGCAGACGGCAGTCTTATTCCGCATGAAGGACAACCAGCTATCAAACCTTCAACTCCGACAGTGGTCAAGGTGCCAGCTAAAGATGAGGTTGAATACCTTAAAGAAGGCGATGATGTTGTTAAGAAAACAACAACTTACGCGGTCAATGCAAGTACAGGTGGTCTTACTCCAACAGAGAAAAAGGAAGTTTTCAAGAAAGATGGCGCTAAAGCTAAGGTTATCGTTACATCAATAGAGCCAAGTGTCCGTTATGAAAAAGACGCCACAAGAGCCAAAGGCGAAGCAAATGTAACAACAGCTGGTACTCCAGGGACAAGTACAGTAACTACCACCTACACAGTCAATTCGACAGATGGTAGCCTCATTCCGCATGAAGGCCAACCAGTTATCAAACCTTCAACTCCGACAGTGGTCAAAGTGCCAGCTCAAGATGAGGTTGAATACCTTAAAGAAGGCGATGATGTTGTTAAGAAAACAACAACTTACGCGGTCAATGCAAGTACAGGTGTCCTTACTCCAACAGAGAAAAAGGAAGTGTTCAAGCAAGCTGGCGCTAAATCTAAAGTTATCGTTACATCAATAGAGCCAAGTGTTAGTTATGAAAAAGACGCCACAAGAGCCAAAGGTGAAGCTAATGTAACAATAGCTGGTACTCCGGGAACAAGTACAGTAACCACAACCTACGCGGTTAATCCTACAGATGGTAGCCTCATTCCGCATGAAGAACCTGCCGTGGTAGTCCCATCAAAACCTACAGTGGTCAAGGTCCCAGCTAAAGATGAAGTTGAATACCTCAAAGACGGCGATAAGGTTGTTAAGAAGACAACAACTTACGAAGTCAATCCAAACACAGGTGCCCTTACTCCAACAGTAAGGAAAGACATTACCAGTCCAAAAGTCGCTAAATCCACAGTTGTCGTTACACCACTTGAGCCAAGTGTCCGTTATGAAAAAGACGTCACGAGAGCCAAAGGTGAAGCTAATGTAACAACAGCTGGTACTCCAGGTACAAGTACAGTAACTACCACCTACACAGTCAATTCGACAGATGGTAGCCTCATTCCGCATGAAGAACCGGCAGTAGTAGTCCCATCAAAACCGACAGTGGTCAAGGTCCCAGCTAAAGATGAGGTTGAATACCTCAAAGAAGGCGATGATGTGATTAAGAATACAACAACTTACCAAGTCGATCCAAACACAGGTGTCCTTACTCCAACAGAGAAAAAGGAAGTGTTCAAGCAAGATGGTGCCAAATCTAAAGTTTTCGTTACACCACTTGAGCCAAGTGTCCGTTATGAGAAAGATGACACAAGAGCCAAAGGTGAAGCTAATGTAACAACAGCTGGTACTCCAGGCACAAGCACAGTAACCACAATCTACACGGTTAATCCGACAGATGGTAGCCTCATTCCGCATGAAGAACCAGCAGAAGTAGTCCCACCAAAACCGACAGTGGTCAAGGTGCCAGCCAAAGATGAAGTTGAATACCTCAAAGAAGGCGATGATGTTGTTAAGAAGACAACAAGCTACCAAGTTAATGCAAGTACAGGCCACCTTACTCCAACAGAGAAGAAGGAAATCTTCAAGCGAAATGGCGCCAAATCCACAGTTGTCGTCACGCCCCTTGAGCCAAGTGTTCGTTATGAAAAAGACACCACAAGAGCCAAAGGTGAAACTAATGTAACAATAGCTGGTATTCCAGGAACAAGCACAGTAACCACAACCTACACGGTTAATCCTACAGATGGTAGCCTCATTCCGCATGAAGAACCAGCAGAAGTAGTCCCATCAAAACCGACAGTGGTCAAGGTTCCAGCTAAAGATGAGATTGAATACCTTAAAGAAGGCGATGACGTTGTTAAGAAGACAACAACTTACCAAGTCGATCCAAACACAGGTGTCCTTACCCCAACAGAGACAAGAGAAATCTTCAAACAAAATGGTGCTACATCAACAGTTGTCGTCACACCCCTCGAGTCAATTGTTCGTTATGAAAAAGACGCTACAAGAAATAAAGATGAGGAAAAAGTAACAGACAATGGAAGCAGTGATCTCAATCTCGTTAATCAAGAATTGAATCTTCATGAGACTACCACGGATCATATAAATCCAGATCTGGAAGATAGTGTCAATAGAAAACTAGAAGTAGCTCCACAAATTCCGATGTCGGAAGGTAGTGTGAGCCCATCTAAAGAAAGTAATGGTGAATCTTCTAACTATTTACCAGATACTGGTACAAAATCTACTGGATTATATATGGTATCAGCCCTTTTAAGTGGTCTATCTGGTCTTGTTCTCATAGCTCGTAAAAAAGAAGATAAGGAGTCATAATATATTTATTATTATACTTATAAAATGAGTATAATATCTATCTAGTTTTGGACTTTTTTATAATCATAAAAATCACTAAGAGATGACAGAGGATTCTGTTCACTTTTAGTGATTTTTTTGTTTTAAGGATTATCAACCGCCATTCTAATGCGCTTAAAAGGACGGTGAAAATTAGGAGGGTTTTGACAGCTACTTGGAAATGCTACTTTGAGTCCGTAGATAAAATGGAGAGCGCTAGTCATCAGTTTTACCAAGATGGTTTAGTTTCTTATTAAAGTTATTCTACAGAAATAAATGCAATATACAATATATTGATATAAAAAATACAAAATTCCCTATTTTTGGCTAAAAAAGCGACTTATATTTGATTAAATATGTTGAACATGGTATAATCGAACCGTGATAGCTGTGATGTATCATAAATGCTCATCATAGTAGGCTTCATGGGTGAATTACTATAAGAAGTGTAACCGTGAAGATTACTTTTAATTTGATTTTGTGTTTTAACATAAGGAGGAACAATGGAAAATAAATCAAATTCGCTCAATAGAATAAAGCGCCAGCAACGTGAAAAAGTTTTGCGCTTTTCTATTCGTAAATACAGTTTCGGTGCCGCTTCAGTTGCTGTTGCAGCGCTGATGTTTTTGGGTGCCCGCGTTGCGAGTGCGGATAGTGTGGCTCCAAACGCTCCACAATCTAATACGGCTAATGCGGGTGTAGTGAACCCTAAAGATAAGGTCGATTCGCCTGTGGATGTTGCAGCATCTACTGAAAACAAAGTAGATGCAGAAAATCAAACGCTTACAACTGCTGCACCTAGCGCGTCTACAGTTGATAAAGCCAAGTTGAAAAAAGTAGTTGAAGAATTAAATGCTCTTCTTTCAACTAAATTAAACCTTGACGAATCAGTAGTATCGCCTGTTAAAGACAGACTTCAAAAAGGAAAAGAAGCCCTAGAAAGTTCTGAGCTAGCTCAAAAGGATATCGATGAACTTGTAGAACTCTTGTCTAAAGATGTGACAGTTGTATCAGCTGCTAAGGAAGTAACTGAGGTTCAAGTTGATAAACAAGCAGATAAAACTGAGAAGCCAGCTGATAACCTAGCAAGTCAAACTTCTCCTGAAGTCAGCGCAAGCGAAGAAAGCCAAACTGTATCAGCTAAAAAAGATGCTTTGAAAGTATCTGTAGATCAATTGCAGGCAGCTGTTTTGGAATTGCCTGAGCATGAGACTAGCAAAGAAGTTCTTGAAAAAGCCAATGAACTATTGGGCTTGGCTCAAGGTGTTCTTGAAAATACAACAGTTTCTCTGAACGATGTTGAAGATATGACAAAACGTGTGAAGAGAATGTTTACTTCTGTTAAAAATGCTACAACGCGTTTGAATTCAGGTGCTCGTGACTCACGTAATGGTCAGAGAATGGCTCAAGGTACACAGTTTAGAGCTTATACAGCAACTAGCTCATCTGGGGCAATGAAGAACGTTAGATACTTTGCATCGGTTGATAAAAATACTAACGGTGGATCATATTTAAGGAATGATGATCCTGAATTTACAGAAAGAAAGACCGTAGTTAAATCAAGATATGAACAAAATAGTTCAGGCAGATGGATGGTCTATGATGTCTACTTCAATAATAATGGAATAGCTATGGTAGATCAATCTTATGGTCAGCATTATTATTTCCAACCTCCATTTAATATCATGGATCCTTCAAATACTGTAACGGATTTAACTATTACTCGTTATAAAAATGTTAATAAAGATGCTAATAAAAAGCTTTCCGATGGAGGTAGCGGATTCCAAAAGGTTGGAGAAACAGTTACAATTAGTAAGCCATGGGAACAGAAAGTTAGACTCTTTGATAATGATAGAAGATCTCTATATGATCCAAGCTCAGGAGTAACTCGTGAAAATCAAAAATGGTATGTGTTTAAACGTAACCAAAATGATGGATATTTAGATTCTATTGTAAGAAAAACAGATGGAAATTACACTGGTGGGGTCAGTTATACTCTTGGAATGGAAGTCGGTAAGGTAGACGTAGATTATGCGATCCATATGACCGCTAGAGTAAAATTGAGGGATAATGTAACAGACCAACAAGCTGCTAATGGTAATGTCTATGCAGCCTCTGTAACATCTGGACGAACTACAAATCAATCATATATTGTAGGTTCTCGAGGAACAAGTGTAAAAGCAGAGCCAGATGCACCAAAAGACCCAATTAAAGGTCAAACAGTTACAAAAACAGTAGGAGATAACCCAGGAGATCCACTCAACCCTGTATCTGAAGGTTATGTTAAACATGGAAAAAACGGAACTTTCCCTCCAGGTATGGAGTGGAAATGGGCAGGTGATCGTTCACCAAGTACAGCACAAGCCGGAGTATTCAAGTATACTTCTATTGCCATTTATCAAGACAAGACTAAATCAACTGATCCCGGTTCTGGTTCAGATGGAACAGTTACATTAAACGTTAAACCGAAAAAACCGGCTATTACAACAAATCTTGACCATAAAAAAGGCTCACCAGGTCAACAAATTACTGTAAATGTCCAAAACGGAGTGCCAGCCGGTTCGACAGTTAAGCTTTACGATGGTGATAAAGAGATTGGAACTGGAACAACTAGTGGAACTACTGCAACAGTTACAGTTTCAGAAGCTCTATCAGGGAAGCCTATTACAGCTGAAACAGTAGTTACTAATACTAATGGAACAGTAAAATCTGATAAAAGTGATCCTGTTACTCCGACAGAAGCGCCAGATACTAAAAAACCTACATTAACAATCTCACCAGACAAAACAGTAGTAGAAGGTGAAACAGTAACCTTCACAGTAACAGCAAAAGATGATAAAAGTGTTACTATCGAGGCTGGTGATTTCCTTAAACAATATGGTGATAGACTTGTTTCAAATAATAATGAAAAAGTTACTAATAATGAAAAAGTAACGACAATTACTATTAGAACTAAGAAAGAAGACATTGGTAAAGAAAATAGGATTACTTTCGGAGCTCATGATGATGCAGGTAATAAAGCTGATCCTGTAACATTTACTTTCCGTGTAACGCCAGCTGACGAGATACCACCAACAATTACTAATTTGACAGTTAATAGTGGTGCAGAAATCGATAAAGAGTATCCACGTAAGATTGTCGTTTATCGTGAAGAAGAGTTTAGCGTTGATGTGAACTTAACTGATAACAGTGGTCGCTTGAATAAAGTTAAGGTAAACGATAATGCCTTAATTACTTCTCCATCAGGTGATTTTGAGGTTACGAATGGTGGTCGTCTTGACCTTCCTGCTAATGGTACAAGTATCAACTTTACCAATAAATCTAACAATTTGGGACAAGATGGCAATGCGACAGATACTAACCCATATAAAGTTAATATTTCAGGTCATGTTGGTAAAAATCAGGCTGTCAATGCTAATGCTAGCAAAAATATCTGGAATCGTTATATTTCTGGATATGATCAAGCAGGTCTAACAAATAACAGTGGAAACAATGGTACTGCCAATAACGCCAATATTCAGATTGAATTCCGTAAGCAGTCAGATAAATACACTCCAACAGCAGTAACAGGTTCTAAAATCGATGTAGCGACAGATGGTACAATCAGTGGCTATAACACACCAGAGACTTATATTGCCAACAAGTCTGACTTGCCAACTAAAGGTACAACACCAGGTACAACAACGACATATACATGGAAAACTGGAGAAACTCCAACTGTTAACAATGGTCAAGTCACACGTACAGTAGTTGTCACTTATCCAGATGGTTCAACAGATGAAGTACCTGTAACCTTCGCAGTTCGTGACACAGTAGCGCCAACAATTACTAACTTAACACCTATTAAGAATGCGGAAATCGACCGCACTAATCCACGTAAGATTATCGTTTATCGTGAAGAAGAGTTTAGCGTTGATGTGAACTTAACTGATAACAGTGGTCGCTTGGATAAGATTAAGGTTCACGACAATGCTCAAGCAGTAGCACCATCAGGTAATTTCGAAGTTACAAATGGTGGTCGTCTTGACCTTCCTGCTAATGGAACAAGTATCAACTTTACGGATAAGACAAGTAATTTAGGTCAAGCTGGTAATGCGACAGATACTAATCCGTATAAGGTAAATATTTCAGGGCATGTTGGTAAAGATCAGGTTGTCAATACTCCAGCTAGTCGAAATATCTGGAATCGTTATATTAGCGGATATGACCAAGAAGGTCTAACAAATAACAGTGGAAACAATGGTACTGCTAATAACGCCAATATTCAGATTGAGTTCCGTAAGCAAGCTGATAAATATACACCAACAGCTACAACTCCTACAGTGAATCTGACTTCAAATGGAACTGTTCCAGATTTGGGATCACCAGAGACTTATATTGCCAACAAGTCTGACTTGCCAACTAAAGGTACAACACCAGGTACAACAACGACATATACATGGAAAGATGGAGAAACTCCAACTGTTAACAATGGTAAAGTCACACGTACAGTTGTAGTAACTTACCCAGATGGTTCTAAGGATGAAGTTCCAGTAACTGTTAAGGTAGTAGATCCACGTACAGATGCAGCGAAGAACAATCCAACACCTCAAGAGCAAAGTGTTAATGTAGGTGAAAAACCAGATCCTAAGAAATCAATTGGTAATGTAGACGATCTTCCAAAAGGAAGTACAGTTGAATACAAGACTCCAGTAGAC
>WIJN01000029.1:0-11675 GCA_009496085.1 Streptococcus mitis
GATTCTTTCTAATGATGGTTTGGTTGCTTTTCATTATAGATCTTATGGGACTTTTTTTCTACAACAAAATAGGCTCCATAATATCCATAGGGGATTTACCCACTACAAATATTATAGAGCCAGAAAATGTGGCTCTTTGGACAAATTTCTTCAATCTTTTTCTTTTATCTATAATGGAATGAAATAAAAATTGAACACCTTGGATTCGAAATTCAAATCAATTTTTAATAATGTTTTATAATTAATTGATTTCTCTAGATTTTATTTCAATCTACTATAGAAACCATGGTGTACTATTTTAGGTTAAACTTATTATAATATCATAGATAATACAGCTAACCGTAGCAAACTTGATACAAATTTTAACATTTATAGTACAATAGGTTTAAATTCTTAAGAAAGTTGGTTCTTTATTGGAAACGATAGTCTTTTCAATCTCCGTTTTTTTAGCAGGAGTCTTGTCCTTCTTTTCTCCCTGTATCTTTCCTCTTCTGCCAGTTTATGCTGGAATTTTATTGGATGATCAGGAAAGTGCAAAAAGTTTTTCTTTATTTGGGAGAAAGGTTGCCTGGTCAGGTTTGATTCGAACACTTTGCTTTATTGCAGGTATCTCTCTCATTTTCTTTATTCTAGGCTTTGGTGCAGGTTACTTTGGTAATATTCTCTATGCAAATTGGTTTCGATATGTTATGGGAACAATTATTATTATTTTGGGACTTCACCAGATGGAAATTTTTCATTTTAAGAAATTAGAGGTTCAAAAAAGCTTTACTTTCAAGAAATCAGAATCCAATCGTTATTGGTCAGCCTTTTTACTCGGTATTACCTTTAGCTTTGGTTGGACACCTTGTATTGGTCCGGTTTTAAGTTCTGTTTTAGCGCTTGCGGCTTCTGGAGGCAATGGTGCTTGGCAAGGAGCTATCTATACTCTTATTTACACTCTGGGGATGGCCATTCCTTTCTTGGTTTTGGCTCTAGCTTCAGGTGTAGTAATGCCTTATTTTAGTAAAATCAAACGTCATATGATGCTACTAAAGAAAATTGGTGGTTTCCTTATTATTTTAATGGGAATTTTGTTACTATTAGGACAAGTAAATGTTCTAGCTGGAATTTTTGAATAAAGGAGAAAAGATGAAAAAAGTAATGTTTGCTGGCTTAAGCCTATTGTCATTAGTCGTATTGATGGCTTGTGGTGAGGAAGAAACTAAAAAGACTCAAGCTCCACAACAGCCAAAACAACAGCAACAAACGACTGTACAACAAATTGCTGTTGGAAAAGAGGCACCAGACTTTACCTTGCAATCTATGGATGGTAAAGAAGTTAAGTTATCTGATTATAAGGGTAAAAAAGTCTACTTGAAGTTTTGGGCTTCATGGTGTGGCCCATGTAAGAAAAGTATGCCAGAGTTGATGGAATTAGCTGCGAAACCAGATCGCGATTTTGAAATTCTTAGTGTCATTGCACCAGGAATTCAAGGTGAAAAAACTGTCGAGCAATTCCCACAATGGTTCCAAGACCAAGGATATAAAGATATCCCAGTTCTTTATGATACTAAAGCAACAACCTTCCAAGCTTATCAAATTCGAAGCATTCCTACAGAATACCTGATTGATAGTCAAGGAAAGATTGGAAAGATTCAATTTGGTGTTATCAGCAACGCGGATGCAGAAGCAGCCTTTAAAGAAATGAACTAGAGATAAAGAGAATCTGATTACAAGAGAGTAGTCAGATTTTTTTAGAAAATTGTTTTATAAATATTCACAAATCTCCTATATTTATGGTAAAATAGAATCATCATTTTATTTTGGAGTCAAATATGAATATATTTAGAACAAAGAATGTAAGTTTGGATAAAACGGAGATGCACAGACATTTGAAGTTATGGGATTTGATTTTGCTGGGTATCGGAGCCATGGTAGGGACAGGCGTCTTTACAATTACAGGTACTGCAGCTGCAACACTTGCTGGTCCAGCGCTAGTGATTTCAATCGTGATTTCTGCCTTGTGTGTGGGATTATCAGCTCTCTTTTTTGCAGAATTTGCCTCACGAGTACCTGCTACAGGTGGTGCCTACAGTTATCTCTATGCTATTTTAGGAGAATTTCCAGCTTGGTTGGCTGGCTGGTTAACCATGATGGAATTCATGACAGCCATATCTGGTGTGGCTTCGGGTTGGGCAGCTTATTTTAAAGGCTTGCTCTTTCAATACGGGATAGCCCTTCCTCAGGCTTTAAATGGTACCTTTAATCCTCAAGCAGGGACATTTGTTGATTTATTGCCTATTCTTGTCTTGGTATTGGTGACCTCGCTTGTTTTACTTAATGCGAAAGCTGCCCTACGCTTTAATTCGATTCTAGTGATTTTGAAATTTTCCGCTTTAGCGCTCTTTGTTTTAGTAGGAATTTGGCATATCAAACTTGATAATTGGAGCAATTTTGCTCCTTATGGTTTTGGACAAATCTATGGTGCTAGTACTGGTATTATGGCTGGTGCATCCTTGATGTTCTTCGGTTTTTTGGGATTTGAATCCATCTCTATGGCTGTAGATGAAGTCAAGACTCCTCAAAAAAATATCCCTAGAGGGATTGTCTTATCGCTTTCTATCGTAACTATTCTTTATGCCTTGGTGACACTTGTCTTGACTGGTGTGGTTCACTATAGTCATTTAAATGTTGATGATGCCGTTGCCTTTGCCCTTCGTAGTGTTGGGATTAGTTGGGCAGCCAACTATGTGTCATTAGTGGCTATCTTGACCTTGATTACGGTTTGTATCTCAATGACTTATGCCCTATCACGTATGATTTACAGTTTAGCGCGTGACGGATTGATACCTGCTGCCTTTAAAGAACTAACGAAGACTAGTAAGGTACCCAAAAATGCTACTATTTTAACAGGTCTAGCTTCAGCAGTAGCAGCAGGAATGTTCCCACTAGCTAGTATCGCAGCCTTCTTAAATATTTGTACTCTGTCCTACTTGATTATGCTTGCTTACGGCTTGATTCGCTTAAGGAAAGAAAAAGGAATGCCCAAAGCGGGCGAATTTAAAACACCATTGGTACCCTTATTACCGATTTTATCAATCATCATTTGTTTATCCTTTATGTTACAGTATAATATGGAAACCTGGATTGCTTTCCTGATTGCGTTGTTAGTAGGAAGTATTATTTACTTCACTTATGGTTATAAGCATTCTACCATAGAAGAATAATACTCTTCGAAAATCTCTTCAAACCACGTCAGCTTCGCCTTGCGTATGTATGGTTACTGACTTCGTCAGTTTCATCTACAACCTCAAAAACATGTTTTGAGCTGACTTCGTCAGTCTTATCTACAACCTCAAAACAGTGTTTTGAGCAACCTACGGCTAGCTTCCTAATTTGCTCTTTGATTTTCATTGAGTATATAAAGTGAGAATCTGTTGAGTTGTTGAAACTCAGCAGATTTTTATATGTGAAAGAAATTTCAATTTTTTTCTTAAAATAGCTTGACAGATTAAATTTTTAGGAGTAGAATGTTTACCAGTTAATTAAATAGTTAAGGGGTTATCCATGAAAAAACAAAGTTTATTTTTAGTATTGTTAAGTGTCTTTCTTTTGTGTTTAGGGGCTTGTGGTCAAAAGGAAAGTCAGACAGTTAAAGGGATGAAGATTGTGACCAGTTTTTATCCTATTTACGCTATGGTCAAGGAAGTATCTGGTGACTTGAATGATGTTCGGATGATTCAGTCAAGTAGTGGGATTCACTCCTTTGAACCTTCAGCGAATGACATTGCAGCCATCTATGATGCAGATGTCTTTGTTTATCATTCGCATACGCTCGAATCTTGGGCAGGAAGTCTGGATCCCAATCTAAAAAAATCCAAAGTTAAGGTTTTAGAGGCTTCAGAGGGAATGACATTGGAACGTGTCCCTGGTCTAGAAGATGTAGAAGCAGGGGATGGAGTTGATGAAAAAACGCTCTATGATCCTCATACTTGGCTAGATCCAGAAAAAGCTGGTGAAGAAGCGCAAATTATCGCTGATAAACTTTCAGAGGTGGATAGTGAGCATAAAGAAACTTACCAGAAAAATGCGCAAGCCTTTATCAAAAAAGCTCAAGAATTGACTAAGAAATTTCAGCCTAAATTTGAAAAAGCGACTCAGAAAACATTTGTAACACAGCATACAGCATTTTCTTATTTATCTAAGAGATTTGGACTTAATCAACTTGGTATTGCAGGTATCTCTCCTGAACAAGAACCAAGTCCAAGACAACTAACAGAAATTCAGGAATTTGTTAAGACCTATAAGGTTAAAACGATTTTTACAGAAAGTAATGCTTCTTCAAAAGTAGCTGAAACTCTTGTCAAATCAACAGGTGTGGGTCTTAAAACTCTGAATCCTTTAGAGGCAGACCCACAAAATGACAAGACTTACCTAGAAAATCTTGAAGAAAATATGAGTGTTCTAGCAGAAGAATTAAAGTGAGGCAAGAATGAAAATCAATAAAAAATATGTAGTTGGTTCAGTGGCGGTCCTTGCCCTAAGTGTTTGCTCCTATGAACTTGGACGTTATCAAGCTGGTCACGTTAAGAAAGATTCGAATAGAGTTGCTTATATAGACGGTGATCAGACTGGTCAAAAGGCAGAGAACTTGACACCAGATGAAGTCAGTAAGAGAGAGGGCATCAATGCCGAACAAATTGTTATTAAGATCACTGACCAAGGTTATGTGACTTCTCATGGAGACCATTATCATTACTATAATGGCAAGGTTCCTTATGATGCTATCATCAGTGAAGAACTGCTGATGAAAGATCCAAATTATCAGTTGAAGGATTCAGACATTGTCAATGAAATCAAGGGTGGCTATGTGATTAAGGTAGACGGGAAATACTATGTTTACCTCAAGGATGTGGCTCATGCGGACAATATTCGGACAAAAGAAGAGATTAAACGTCAGAAGCAGGAACACAGTAGTAACCATGGAGGTGGTTCTAACGACCAGGCAGTTGTTGCAGCCAGAGCCCAAGGACGTTATACAACAGATGATGGGTATATCTTCAACGCATCTGATATCATCGAAGATACGGGTGATGCCTATATCGTTCCTCATGGCAATCACTTCCACTATATTCCGAAGAGTGATTTGTCTGCTAGTGAATTAGCTGCTGCCCAAGCCTTCTTATCTGGAAAAGGTGGCCAATTAAGTACGGTTGAATATCGTTCAAGCAGAGCTGAAACAAGATCTAGTGTGAGAAGGAGTCAATCTGAGACACCTCAAGATTCTGCCAAAGCTCCTGAGAGTCAAAATGAGGATTTAGCTAGTCTCCTTCAAGAATTGTACGCTTTGCCACTTAGCCAACGTCATGTGGAGTCTGATGGATTAGTATTTGACCCAGCACAGATTACAAAACGTACAGCAAATGGTGTGGCAGTGCCTCATGGAGATCATTTCCATTTCATTCCTTATTCGCAAATGTCTGCTTTGGAAGAAAAATTGGCTCGAAATCTTCCAATTGGAGGTCAGCTAATTCAAAGTCATGCTGATAATACGAAGCCAAGCAGTTCTGATAATCCAAGTTCAACATCAAGTTCACCGATTAAACCAAACTTTAATCTCAATACGCAGGCACCGAATAGAGCAACTGGAGGCGCCTATACAACGGATGATGGGTATGTCTTTAGTCCTACAGATGTGATTGAAGATACAGGTGACGCTTTTGTTGTACCGCATGGCAATCATTTCCACTATATACCTAAGAGTGATTTGTCAGCAGGAGAATTGGCTGCAGCCCAAGCTTATTGGAATGGTAAACAGGGTTCTCATTCTGCTACAAGTTCAAGTAAACCAAGTAGTGATAATGCTAAACCAGCCCAACCAAGTTTGACAGAGACTCCAAACCTGACTGTCACCCCAACTTATCATCAAAATCAAGGGGAAGATATCCCAACACTTTTAAGTGAATTGTATGCCAAACCTTTATCAGAACGCCATGTGGAATCTGATGGCTTAGTATTTGATCCAGCACAAATTATCAAACGTACAGCTAACGGTGTCGCAGTGCCTCATGGAGACCATTATCACTTTATCCCTTATTCGCAAATGTCACCTTTGGAAGAAAAATTGGCTCGTATGATAGCTATTAAGGGACAAAATGGCAGTGTCTTGCCAAGTGTTACTCCTCTGAAGCCAGCCCCTACTACCAAACCTCAAGTACCAGCGGAAAATAAACAGACTGAACTTGATGTCAACCAGGTTGTTAGAAAAGTTGGCGAAGGATATATTATCGAGGATAAGGGAGTCAGTCGTTATGTTCTAGCTAAAGATTTGGTCAAGGATAAGATTGATGCTATTGAAAGTCTCCTGTCTAAGAAAACTCAAGAGACACACGCTCTAGTTGCGAAGAAAGAAAATGTCGCTCCTCGTGATCAAGAATTTTATGATAAAGCATATAAATTGTTGACCGAGGCCCATAAAGCCTTGTCTGAAAATAAGGGTCGTACTTCTGATTTCCAAGCCTTGGACAAGTTAGCAGAACGCTTGAATGATGAATCTTCTAATAAAGGAAAATTGGTAGATGACTTATTGGCATTCCTAGCACCAATTACCCATCCAGAGCGACTTGGAAAACCAAATGCTCAAATTGCTTATACAGACGATGAAATTAAATTAGCGAAATTAGCAGGTAAGTATACAACAGAAGATGGATATATCTTTGACATTCGTGATATTACCAGTGATGAGGGAGATGCTTATGTAACTCCGCATATGACCCATAGTCATTGGATTAAGAAAGAGAGCTTGTCTGAAGCTGAAAGAGTGGCAGCCCAGGCTTATGCTAAAGAGAAAGGTTTGACACCTCCTTCAATAGAGAATCAGGGTTCAGGAAATACTGAGGTTAAAGGAGTAGAAGCAATCTATAATAAAGTGAAAGCAGCTAAGAAGGTCCCACTTGATCATATTCCTTACAATCTACAACATACTGTTGAAGTTAAAAATGGTAGCTTGATTATACCTCATTACGACCATTACCATAACATTAAATTTGGTTGGTTTGACGAAGGACTCTATGAAGCACCTAAGGGTTATAGCCTTGAGGATCTCTTTGCGACTGTAAAATATTATGTTGAACATCCTGAAGAACGTCCTCACTCAGATAATGGTTGGGGAAATGCCAGCGACCATGTTCGTAAAAATAAGGCAGACAAAGACAGTAAATCTGATGAAGATAAGGAAGATCATCATGAATCAGACGAGTCAACCCGTCCTGAATCCAATGACAAAGAAAATCATACAGATTCAACCCCTTCAGTAGATAATCTTTATAAACCGAGCACTGATGAAGACGAGACAGAAGAAGTATCTAAAGATACAACAGACGAAGCTGAAGTACCTCAAGTAGAAACCGAAAAAGTAGAAGCTAAACTCAAAGAAGTAGAAGCTCTACTTGCTAAAGTAACGGATGCTAGTTTGAAAGACAATGTGACAGAGAGCCTATCTGGTTTACGAAATAACTTGAGCCTCCAAACCATGGATAATAATGGTATCATGGCAGAAGCAGAAAAATTACTTGCTTTGTTAAAAAGGTAGTGAGTCAGTAACGACGAAATCAGAAGCATAAGTTTATCCTATTAAATCAAAATGATGTAAGAGTCAGTAGCAATACTGGCTTTTATTTTTTAAAATATTATAAAAATCTTGACAGATAAGCTTAAAAAAGGTAAACTATTTACTGGTTAATTAATTGGTTAAATAACCAGTTTAGAAAAAACTGTTTAACCAAGCAAAAGAAGTTAAAAAGCTTCATCATTTATTGAAATGAGGGATTTATGAAATTCAGTAAAAAATATATAGCAGCTGGATCTGCTGTTATCATATCCTTGAGTCTATGTGCCTATGCACTGAACCAGCATCGCTCGCAGGAAAATAAGGACAATAATCGTGTCTCTTATGTGGATGGTAGTCAGTCAAGTCAGAAAAGTGAAAACCTGACACCAGATCAGGTTAGTCAAAAAGAAGGAATTCAGGCTGAACAAATTGTTATCAAGATTTCAGATCAGGGTTATGTTACATCACACGGTGATCACTACCATTACTATAACGGGAAAGTTCCTTATGATGCCCTCTTTAGTGAAGAACTTTTGATGAAGGACCCAAACTATCAACTTAAGGATGGAGATATTGTCAATGAGGTCAAGGGTGGCTATATCATCAAGGTCGATGGAAAATATTATGTCTATTTGAAAGATGTAGCTCATGCTGATAATGTTCGAACCAAAGATGAAATCAACCGTCAAAAACAAGAACATGTCAAAGATAAGGAGAAGGTCAGCTCTGATGTTGTTGTAGCAAGGTCTCAGGGACGCTATACAACAGATGATGGTTATGTCTTTAATCCAGCTGATATTATCGAAGATACGGGAGATGCTTATATCGTTCCTCATGGAGGTCACTATCACTATATTCCAAAAAGTGATTTGTCTGCTAGTGAATTAGCAGCCGCTAAAGCTCATCTGGCTGGTAAAAATACGCAACCGAGTCAGTTAAGCTATTCTTCAACAGCTAGTGACAATAACACGCAATCTGTAGCACACGGATCAACTAGCAAGCCAGAAAGCAAAGTTGAAAATCTCCAAAGTCTATTGAAAGAACTCTATGATTCACCTAGCAACCAACGTTACAGTGAATCAGACGGTCTAGTCTTTGATCCTGCTAAGATTGTCAGTCGTACACCAAATGGAGTTGCGATTCCTCATGGCGACCATTATCATTTTATTCCTTACAGCAAGCTCTCTGCTTTAGAAGAAAAGATTGCTAGAATGGTGCCTATCGGTGGAACTGGTTCTACGGTCTCTACAAATGAAAAACCTCATGAAGTAGCGTCTAGACTAGGAAGTCTTTCAAACAATCCTTCTTCTTCAACGATAAGTAAGGAACTCTCTTCAACTTCTGATGGCTATATCTTTAATCCAAAAGATATCGTTGAAGAAACGGCTACAGCTTATATCGTCAGACATGGTAATCATTTTCATTACATTCCAAAATCGACCATAATTGGTCAACCGACTCTTCCGAACAACGGTCTAGCAACACCTTCGCCATCACTTCCAATCAATCCAGGAACTTCACATGAGGAACATGAAGAAGGTGGACATGGATTTGATGCCAATCGTATTATTGCTGAAGATGAGCAAGGTTTTATCATGAGTCACGGTGATCACAATCATTACTTCTTCAAGAAGGATTTGACAGCAGACCAAATTAAGGCCGCGCAAGCCCACTTGAAAGGGGCAAATACAACAACACCAAATCCAGCTCAGGATGACGATCACGATGAAGATCATCATGGACACCATCATGATGAAGACCATGATCACGGTTTTGATGCTAATCGTGTTATCAGTGAGGATGAACAAGGCTTTGTCATGAGTCATGGTGACCACAATCATTATTTCTTCAAGAAGGATTTGACAGCAGAGCAAATTAAGGCAGCTCAGGATCATTTGAAAACACATCATGATGCAGAGCCTGTAAAACCTCTTGCTAAAACGGTAGAGTCTTTCTCAAGAGATGCTAGTGATGAAGAAAAAATTGCTTATATTTCTAAAACATACGGAGTTCCACTTGAAGCTATTAGAATTTCAAACGGATTCTTTGTCTTTGGAAATCCAGACCAAGCCTACGATCCAACTCATATTCATCCTTACGCTGTTCGTAAGGAACACGTTCGGATTCCTCTTCAAACTGGAAATCCAGAACTTGATTTCCTAAATGAACTTTATACGACTGCCTTACGTGATGGTGTGTCTCCTTATAGTTTGCAGGTAGAAAATGGTAGTTTTGTGATTCCTCATGGCGACCATAATCACTACATCAAGGTTCAAACTAAGGGCTATGAAGTGGCTTTGAAAAACAAGATTCCAGCTCTCCAATCCAACTACCAACCTGGAGCTTTTGATGAGAAGGTAGTTTTGGCAAAAGTAGACCAACTTCTAGCTGAAAGCAGAAACATCTATAAAGACAAGCCTATCGAACAAAGACAGATCGAGTTAGCTTTAGGTCAGTTTACTGAAAACATGAAGAAACTGGCAACTAACTCTACAGCAGGTTATCTTGCAACACTGGATCTCTTTGATAAGCAATATATCCATATTGATGAAAGTGTCAAGCCTGTTAAAACAAGCGCTCTAGATAAGAAATATCAGGCCTTGATTGATAAAATCAATACACTAGATACAGATTCTTATGGACTTCCTAAGAAAGACCTTCTCGTTCGACTCCAGGAAGCTAAGTTGGCTAAAGATGAGGCTGGTTTAGCAGCGGTTGAATCACAACTTCAAGCTCTTCAAGACTTTAATGATCGAACAGGTGTTACAACTGTAGAATACATCAAGTATTTCTACGAACATGTCAATGACGGTCGTTTGAGTGATGAACTTCGAAACAAAGTCGCTCAGTTGACTTGGACCTTGTATCAATCTCAATCCTTCCTTAAGGCAGCAGAATTGAACAAATTATTCCCAAGTATCTATCAGGCAAAACAAGAAGTAGAAGAAGCTTTGAAAGCTCAGCCAACTACTGCGAAATCAAGTCAAACAGTTCTAGATACTGAAAAAGTAGATAATCAAAGTGCTAAGACAGCTATTTATGGCTTCTTGAAAGAATTATACGGAGACTTTATGCCTGAAGAGCATGTCAATCATGTCAGCAAGGAACAAGTAGAAAGTCTTTTGAGCAAGGCAACTCAACTCTTAGAGCAAATCCAAGAAGAAGGCATCAGACAATCCTTGGCAGAAGAAGTAGAAAATCTCAAAGCTGCTACAAACAAGGCTGATGCAGACTTGGATGAAGTAAACAGTCAGGTGAAAGATGTCTTGACTCGCATCGCCAGCGCTCTTCAACAAGAGAAGGAAAATGCTGAGCAAGACCCTCAGACACTTGTTCTCTACCAAAAACTCTACGATATCCTCATGTCACTTCATGCTTATTTAGAAAACAATAAGGGTTCTGATGCAGAATTTGATAAGGTGGATGCTTTACTAGATCAACTTTCTGCTAAGAGTAAAGATAAGGCCGCTTTACTTGAATTGACAAAAGCTATTCTGGTATTGAATCAAGAAATCAAGTCAAAATCAAGTGCGAGTGAAGGAGCAACTCCAGCAACAAATGCTGAAGCAAATGGTGATAAGACCAGTGCTGAGAACCAACCAAACGTAGCTGCAGAATCTAACAGTGAAACTGCCAGCGACGAAAACAAACCAAGTAACGCAACAGATTCTAGATCTGCTGAATCAGTTCCAGAAAAGGAAACAACAGAATCTCCAACAAGTACTGGAAATCAAGAAAAACCAGTAGAATAAAAAAGTTTGTGGTCGTAGATCTAGGAGATTTTCCCATTCAAGGCTGTTTCCTATTTCTCATTGTAATTATAAACCATGGCAAGATAAGAAAACGAGCATTTCCAACTGAGGAGGTGCTCGTTTTTTGATAGTTAGAAGTAGTTTTTATCCGTCTATTTAGAGTTGATTACAAGAAATGATTGACTTGACTGTGAACATAAGATTTATGGCTCTTTGTCAACTGTAGTGGGTTGAAGAAAAGCTAAGCTCGAGAAAGGACAAATTTCGTCCTTTCTTTTTTGATATTCAGAGCGATAAAAATCCGTTTTTTGAAGTTTTCAAAGTTCCGAAAA